>JAHEYX010000331.1:0-1083 GCA_023251415.1 Chitinophagales bacterium | reverse complement strand
ATTTTATCAATAATATATTCAACGGCTATCTTCAAGATTTTTACCAAAACAACTATAATATTTATTTTATCAATAATATTTTCTTGTACAATGGTAATGCCTTTAATAGTTGGACTACTAACATGAATTTCTACAACAATATTTTCTACCGTGCTTCACCAAGCGGCTGTTCAGGTTGTAACAACAACTTCGATCACAATGTATCTTATCAATGTTCCAATAACAATTTCCCGAACGGTACGAATTATACTAACGTAGATCCGGGTTTTGTGAATTTCCCGAATGCCGGTGCTTACTTTAATTACAGTTATGATTTCCATATTCAAAATACTTCTGCTGTTAAAAACGGTGGTAATGATGGTACAGATCCGGGTGTTTATGGAGGTACCGTTACATTTAATCAAAACGGTATTCCTGCTATTCCTTACGTAAAAACATTAACGATTACCGGTAGCAATACAGTTCCGGCTAATGGTACTTTAAACATTAGTGTAAAAGGAAAAGTTGTTCAATAATTCAGTTCGATTTTGATGGTATTCTGACTAGTACCTTTTCATAAAGGTTGAGCTAAAGGTGCATTGTAAGGCAATGTAACCGGCTGTCAAATCATTTTGATTTTCATTTAACTGATTTCATTAAACGACTTCTCATGAAAAAACTACTTTTTCTCTTCATAGTCTGCAGTTTATTTACTGCCAAGCTATTTGCTCAATCAAAAATTGATCGGGCAGAATGGTTTGTTGACAACGACCCCGGTGCCGGTCAAGCAAATTTGCTGGCTACCTATGCTCCGGCAGTCGACTCTATTAATAGTGTTTCTTATTCACTTAATCTTGCCTCGCTTAATTTAGCTCCGGGTTTGCACAGTGTATATGTAAGAGCAAGAAATGCCAATGGTATTTGGGGATTGGCACAATTCAAGCAATTTTATGTCACGCTAAACAACGGTACTTTAATTACCGATGCAGAATATTATTTTGATACTGATCCGGGTGTTGGAAATGCAACTCCGGTAAGTATTAGCAGTATTTCTGACAGTGCATCGTATAGCGGTGGTTTAAACATTGGCAATTTAACACCGGG
>JAHEYX010000040.1 GCA_023251415.1 Chitinophagales bacterium | reverse complement strand
CCATTTTCGAAAATCGTATAGGCACAAGGTCCTTCATTGGGCATCATCGGGGTAGAAAAATCACCATCGGTATCGGTCACATGCGTTCCTTGTAAATCTATTTGCGCTTGCGATTCTGCTGATAAATACGGTTTTACTTGCGGATAAATTTCAGCTAAAATAGGCAGCTCATCGGCACTCAATGGAGCTCCCGAATCGCCGGCAATACAACATTCTCCTTTGCATTTGTTTAAGTCGCATGCAAAAAATTCTTGTACTACTTCGTCGCTGATTAATTTATCGTCAATTTGAATCATAACAGGGCTTAAAAATAAATCCCCCTGACTTTTCAGACAGAGGGATTATGAATGAGTTATTGATAAACAAACTTATTTTTTAGTATTAGGAGCCGGTGCAGGTGCCGGAGCAGCAGCAGGTGGAGCCTGAGGTGCAGGTGCCGCTTGTGTTTTAGCACCATTTGGCATTTTGTCCATTACCTCTGATTTATAAGTGTCTTTATCATTGGTTGCTTTAGCATTACGTGGAATAAAGAAGTTTGAACCTAAGCTCAATACCAATAATACACCGGCTAAGCCCCATGTTCCTTTTTCTAAAAAGTCGGTAGTACGTTTAACACCCAAAACTTGATTGTTCAAGCCACCGAAGCCACTACTCAAACCACCACCTTTAGGGTTTTGAATTAATACGATGAGCACCAACAAGATGCAGGCTATAATCGTTAAAATAGTTATTAATGTAATCATGTTATTTTATTTAATATCGTTTTTAATTTTTTCGATAAGGGACGCAAAGAAAGCACTTTTTTCGGGTTTTAACAAACTCAATTTTTCGTACACGGCAATTGCTTTGTCAAATTTCTCTTGTTGGATATAAATTCGAGCCATGGTTTCGGTTATAAACTCTTCATGGACCTGCATTCCGTAGCTTGCGATTTCTTGTAAATCCACCTGTAAATTATCGATTTCGGCCTCTTGTTCGCTAAATGATCCGGCAAAATCCTGAATCGCGTTTTTAACCGCAGTCGGGTGATTGGCCCTGTCGTTCATACTTGGCGGCACTTTGCCCACGGTAGAGCCTTGGTTGTGCTTTTTTAACCAATCGATAAAACTCAACGAAGCAGTTGATTCACTCATAACAGATGCTGTTTCAGTTTCTTTTTTAGTTGTTTCAGGAGCGGGCAAAGATACTATTTCCGAGCTAACTTTCGAATCCGTATCCGGCTGTTCTTCTTCAAACGTATATTCTTGCTCCAACGAAGCTAATAAACGAGCCGATTGTATCAATTGATCCAATTCATCGGGCTCACCTTCTTTCCAACGATTGCTGCTGTGGCGACGAATAAAGGTGGGTAAAGCATCTCCCAATTCAGGAGTTATTGTTTTACTTGGCTTAGTAATTTCGGTATTAGTGTGGTTAGTTTCGCTTTCCGGTTCCGGAGTTGCTGTGCTATTGGTATCGGCAGTAACTTCTACCATATTTACTTCGGGAGCGTGTTCGCCGGCTGTACTTTCTTCCACTTCAACTTCAGGACTTGTGGCAATAGTGCCTGCTACAGGCTCAGGTATAGGTGCAGTTTCTTGAATTGCTATTACAGATTCAGCCTTTACTATTTCTTCACTTGAAGCTGTTTGTATGGTGCTTGAAGCAGTTACAGGCGTGCTTACATCCAAGGTTGCAAGCACATAAGGAGCGGGTTCGGCTTCTTGTACTACGGTTTCAACTTTCTCAATCAAGGTAAAATCGGCAACCGGACTCGCTTTTTCAGGACTAGTTATAGACGTTTCTTCTTCAGGTATGGGCTGCTCGGCAGCGGCATTGGCTCGAATGGTAGCAGCTAGTTGCGGTATTTCCAATTGCATCAACTCATACAATTGCTTGCGGTCGTTGCTGTATAAGGCTGCTTTTTGCAATTGCAAATCAGCCATAGGAGATTGTTCCAGTTGATATAGTTTAGCCAATAACAACTGTACATTGGCAAAATAAGGGTATTGCAACGCCAAACGCTCGAGCGTATGTTGCTCCAGAGAGTGAAACAAGGCCGGATTGGCCAAGAGGGCCGCTACTGTAGGTAAATTGGTCATTTACTGGTTTAACTTATTTTTATCAAGGTATAATCTTTTTCCGAGCTGTGATAAGTAGTTGATTGATTTCAGGTGAAATATTTAAGAAATACAAAGATAATAGAAAGAGTGCGCTTGCCAAGCCTGTTTTTACGATACTTTCTATAAACCAATGCAGGGGGAAATGGATAAAGTAAACGGCTGCTCCTGAAATTAAGGTTAAGGCTAAGGCTTTAAACGTGGCTGTAGTAAAGGGTTGTATGTTAAATCTGAAATACACATAGCCGTATTTAACCACATTAAACACTACATTGGCAATGGTGGTAGCAATAGCAGCCCCTAAAATACCGTATTTAGGAATGAAGTAATAATTGCATGCTATGGTTAAGACCAATAAGGATAAAATCAAATACAAATTGAAGCGATAGTACCGCGAAGTTTGAATGATTTCGCCGTTGATACTGGTGGCCATGTCGATCATTTTCGATAAACACAACAAAATCACCACCCACTTTGCTGCTTGGTATTCGGGTGGTAATTGCATTAAAAAAGCATCTAAATTTACTACTAACAGCATCACCAAAAAGCCTGATGCAATCAACAATTGCAAGGATGATTTTTGATACAAGGCTTCGATTTTATCCATGTCATTATCGCGCCAATGCTCGGCTAATAAAGGCAGCAGAATTTGTGTGATGGTACGCTGCGGCATTTGCACTACCGAACAAATAAAATATGCTATACGATAAATACCGGCATCATTTAAACCGTGTACCGATTGTCCGGCCAACATTAAACTATCGATACTATTGGCAATAGTCCAAGCACCACCGGCCAATACATTGTAAAAACCATAACGCAACACATCCGCTTTTGGAGCAACAGCCGTAAACGAAGCGTTGAAGCGTACTTTAGCATAAATCTTGGTTCGATTATACCATAATAGTGCTGCTAGAATTAACCCATAGCTGCTTACGAAAATGATCACAAATACGGTAAACGAAATATAGCCAAGGGCAAATAGAAACAGGGCTCCTATTGTGAGAATACGCAACAATACTTCGCGGGTAAAATTGGTAAAAACAATATCCTTTTGCGAACGGGTATAGGCTTCAATCAGGTTGTAACCAACAACGAAGAAGGTGAAGGGAATGACATACCAAAAATAATCGAGAAACAAAGCCGAGCGATCGGCATACCAGCGAACGAACACCGTTTGCATCAAAAAGTAGATAATTGCCACTCCAACAAAACCTGCGAATGCCAATTGTATCATGAAGCCTAAAAAGGAAGAACGGTATTTTTCGTGCGTATTTACGGCCGATGAAAAGAAGTACACGCTATTGGTGGTACCGAGTAACGCCAGTTGCGAAAGAATGCTGGCCAAAGAAAGCAATACACCAGTAGTTAAACCGATTTGTGCGGTAGTAAGGTAATGCGGATACAACCACAATGTAGTTACAGCACCCAGGAATACACCAAGATAAGCCCAAACGGTACTTTTAATACTTTGACGAATAACAATTCCCATGGCGAATTAATTGCGCACTAAAGTAATACAATTCATTTATATCACCCTTGATAAGCGTACACATTAAACAAAGGCTTTACAATTTTATTTGCTTTTAGAATTTTGCCTTAGGTTTGCACCCGCCTAATTACCTATTCGCCAATCTTAAATTCTACGCTGTCTTGGGAAAAAATAAACTGAAACACTACAACGAGGTTGCTACTTTCAGCAATGTATTGCAATTCTCTTCTTTACAAAAAGAACAATTTCCGTACAAAGGAAAATGGAATACCGATTATTTTAAAAACAACAATCCCATCGTATTGGAATTGGCTTGCGGTAAAGGGGAATACACCATCGGCTTAGCGCAACAATTTCCGAATACTAATTTTATAGGTATCGATGTGAAAGGAGCCCGCATTTGGCGCGGTGCTAAAACAGCCCTCGAACAACAATTAAATCACGTGGCATTTCTGCGCATCATGATCGAATGGCTGACCGATTTTTTTGCCGAACAAGAAGTCAGTGAAATTTGGATAACCTTTGCCGATCCTTATTTAAGTAGTAGTAAAGATCATAAACGCTTAACCAGCACCAAGTTCTTAAATTTATACCGTCAAGTTTTAAAACCAGGCGGATTCGTACATTTAAAAACTGATGATGATACCTTGTATCAATTTACACTTGATGTATTGAATGCGGAAGTGAATGATGAAAAATACCCGCTCGATACCAAACATTTTTTTGAATTAGTAGAACACAACAACGATATTTACAAAGACGGTTTAAGCAGCAATCCATTGTTAAACATTCGCACTTATTACGAAAGCAAACATTTGGCAAACGGCAAGAAAATAAAATACGTGAAAGCTACTTGCAAAACGAATCACTAATTTAAACGCAACAGGTATGGCTACCGAAAAATCATTTTTTACTGAAGTGTATAAGGTTGTTCGAAAAATACCGAAAGGTAAAGTGAGTACTTATGGTGCTATTGCCGAAGCTTGCGGAACTCGCCTCTCGGCACGTATGGTGGGTTGGGCTATGAATGCTGCACATACCGTTACTCCTCCGGTACCGGCACATCGGGTGGTGAATCGAAACGGATTACTCAGCGGTAAACATCATTTTGGCAGTCCTACATTAATGGAAGATTTGCTCAAAAGCGAAGGCATTAAAGTTAAAGACGATCAAATTATCGATTTCGAAAAACACCTTTGGATTCCGAAATCCAAACCGTTGTTGTCACCAAAAAAATAAGCTGCCCCTATTTATAATAAACCGTATTGCATTTAAAACCCACTGGTATGTCAACACTTATACGCGCTGCGGTACCTAATGATTGTGAAGCTATCGTTGAATTAACCCAAGCTATTGCTGATTGGGAAAAAGCTGCTTTTAATTCAACAGGTAAAGCCGAAAAGATCAACACTGCTATTTTTGAAACGAAACGTTTGCATTGCCTGCTCGCAGAAACCGATCAAGTTATTAGTGGATTTGTAACATACTCTATCGAGTTTTCATTGTTTGAAGCTGCTGATTATTTGCGTATGAATAGTCTTTATATCAAACCGGAATTCCGTCGAAATGGTATCGGTAAAGCCTTAGTAGAAGCCTTATATCCTATTGCTAAAGGTTTACAATTAAATAGTATACGTTTTTTTACACCGGAGTTTAATCAAGCGGCTATCGATTTCTATACCTCACTCGGAGCCACAAGCAACTATGCTGTTCGCTTTCAGTTGCCGGTATAATACTATTCTGATTGATACCATTGTTTTAATTTTTCTTTACACCCCTTCCAAAGTTAAATTCACTTGAATACTTGGCGAAGCGGCTTGGTGCAAGCGTCCTATTGGTTTTATAAAATCCGCTTTACCATGTGCAATCAATACTTGTTGCACGGTTTTCAAAGCTGCTTCACTAACTGCAATCAATAAACCACCACTGGTTTGCGGATCGGGCAATAGTTGAAAGCCTTGCATAACAGGCACTCCGGCACCCCATTTCACTTTGTTGCTGTAGCCGTTCCAATTGCGATACGTTGCATCGGGTATACAATTTTGTGATAAGTATACATTCAGATCTGTTATCATCGGTAAATCCTGCCAACTCAAAGTTGCGGCCATTCCACTGCCTTCACACAATTCTAATAAGTGACCTGCTAATCCAAAACCGGTTACATCAGTGAGTGCATTTACTCCGGCTATCGCACCTAACTCCATCCCGATTTTATTTAATTCAACCATGCTCTTTACGGCTAATCCGCGGTGTTCATCCAATAACAATTGGCGCTTTTCGGCAGTAGCTAAAATACCCACTCCCAAAGGTTTTGTCAGTACTAAATAATCCCCATCACAGGCCGTATTGTTGCGCAACAACTGTTGTTCATTCACTAAGCCATTTACACTCAATCCAAAAATTGGTTCCGGCGAATCAATGGTATGTCCACCCGCTAATACGATACCTGCTTCGGCACAAATTGCTCGTGCACCGGCCAAAATTTGTTGCGCAGTTTGCACCGGCAATTTATCTATCGGAAAGCCCATCACTGCTAAAGCCAGTATCGGTCGGCCACCCATGGCATATACATCACTAATGGCATTGGCCGCAGCGATACGTCCAAAGTCGAATGCATCATCGACTATAGGCATAAAGAAATCTGTTGTAGCTATTAAGGCTTGCTCGTTACCAATGGAATAAACCGCAGCATCATCGTTAGTAGAATTACCCACCAACAAATTAGCATCGTTTACGCCGGAGGTAGTATGCTGCAAAATTTCTTGCAAAACTTGTGGCGCTATTTTACATCCACAACCTGCACCGTGTGCAAATTGGGTTAATCGTATTGTATCATTCATGAACCAATGTTTTTATAATTGCTGTTTCGTCGAAGTAGGTAAAGGACATTACCTGCGGCTTTGTGCCTTCACGTTTACTGCTGCCCAGTTGGTATTGTTTATCGTAGTAGTTAAGTAAAATAGTAAAGGCTGTTTCTAAATCATCATTTTGTATAGCAGCTACGGCTGTTTGACAATCTAAACCCCCTGATCGTTTGCGAATGCGTTCGGTTGCCGCTATTAATTCTGCTTTGTTGAATGATCCGTACTCAACAATGATCCGTTGTAACCGTACGGCAAAAGGCAAATCGAGGTAGTACCAATCGGAGGCGCGCAATTGCAACCACAAAGGCTTTGGAATATTTACTTGACCTATACGTTGACTTTCATCTTCTACCCAAATAATTTGTTGTGCATGCATAGAAAGTTGCAAAGCTAAATTGTTTTCAAACTGCTCTTGCGAAGGCGGATTTGTTTGGCCTAAAGCCCCGAATGAAGAACCGCGGTGACAAGCCAAAGCTTCAAAATCAATAACCGCCCTACCTTGCGCTTGCATGCTTTTTAATAAGGCTGTTTTGCCCGAGCCTGTTTGTCCGCCCAATACTTTAAACTGATAGTTATGTTCGAAACATTGAATAACCTGATTGCGATAAGCTTTATAACCGCCTTGTAAAACAAATACCTTGAAGCCGTATAAATCAAGTAACCACGCCACTCCTCCACTGCGCATTCCGCCTCGCCAACAATGCACATACACCGTTTTAGAAGTGCTTGTATGTTGGGCTAACAGAGCTTCTACTGTTTCTACCATTGTTTTCATCTTCACACCAAAATAGTCCAACCCTTGTTTAATGGCGGCTTCTTTACTGTGTTGTTTATACAGGGTGCCAACCACTTTGCGTTGTTCATTATCGAACAAAGGCAAATTAACAGCACCGGGAATATGCGCGTGCTGATATTCGGCCGGCGAACGCACATCAAGCACCAATTGCGCTTTGGCATGGACTAAAAAATCAGTAATTGAAATGCGTGTAATGGCCATGGTTATAGATTAAGGAACCGGATCGTAACCGTGACCGCCCCAAGGGTGACAACGACTGATACGTTTTATGGCCAACCAGCCACCTTTAAAAGCACCATACTTTTTAAGTGCATCGGCAGCATATTGCGAGCAGGTAGGTTGGTAGCGACATGCCGGTCCTAGTAAAGGAGATATGGCGCCTTGATACAAACGTACCAACAGCAAAAAAAACAGTGACAGCAGTTTATTCAGCAGTTGCATGTAAGGTAAGCAGGTATTGTTGATGAATAGCTTTTAGTTTCGACTCAATATAGGCATAATCGGGCAAACGCTTGGCTTGATAAATATAAACCAAAGCTACTTGCTTTTGTTTGCTTTGCAAAGCTTCGTATAAGTTGGATTTGTCTTTGCGGTAACATTCACGCAGCAGGCGTTTGATGCGATTACGATCGTGAGCATGTTTAAAATTACGTTTAGCCACCGCAAAAGCCGCTTGAGCCGGAAAGTCAACTTTCAGTGGGGTTTCCAAAACCAGCAAGCGCAAAGCCCCCGACTGAAAAGCCTTACCACTGGCAAACAACTGCTCCAACAGTTTAATGCTGTTCAATTTTTCTTCCTTACAAAACGTAAAACTACCCATGCCAATTTTATCCTACTTAAACCGTAAAAATACAAGTTCTACCCGGTCTATTTATTTTTTAAGGCTGAAAATGTGGGAGGGGGGGATAAATCATATTTTTGCTTCTAGAAACAAATTTATTTAATTTTAAATTTTTATTGATTAAACTAAAAATATTTTAGACTTTGATGATAATATTAAAATATTTTCATTCCATGCATATTGTAATAGGAAGATTGAACGATGAAATATTATATAGATTTAAAAAATCCAAACTCTTCATCTACTAAAACCCTTCTATCCAATCCTAAATTCATTTCTTCGCAAGCAGTTTCTGCTACTAACGAGCAAGAAAAACAAGCTGATAGATTTAAGTCAAATATTCCTTGTCCTTCAGATTCCCAACATAATGGGTCAGAAGAACAAGTAATTGATCTTTCGAGACCTTTTTTAATTATCTCAAGAATTTTTTCGGGTTCTCCTTGTGAAACCAAACCACCCATACTGCCTTCTGATCCTTCTGCTGTATAGATTAATAAACCTGACATTTGTTTTTCAGGGTTTGTCGAAATATATAGTCTTTCTTTTAAACTTGCTGTTGGATAACCACAAGAAAATTCTAACTCTCTCATCATCATATGTGAGAAGGAGTGAATTAAAAAGTGTTTGTATTTGTTATTGTAAATTTTCATTTTAGAACTTAGACCTTGGCTATTAGAATCTGGAATTGATCTAAGATATTTACCGAATCGTTTTTCTAATTCATCTAAGTTGTCCGTTATCCATCTGTCAATCTTTTCGTTTGAGAATTCAAAAAAAAGACCTTCTCCTAGCGTTTCATTTGCAGGAAGAGTAAACAACTCTTTAGAGTCAATAGAAAATATATTTTGCCCACTTGAAGATTCTTGCACCTCACCGTTTACTACAATTCGTTCTTTGGGCTTTACTCTTGTGAAATCCAATTGTACATTTGTTACTTTTAATTCTTCTACCTGCTGAATCTTTTTAAAGAAATCTATTAGCTCGTTAGGTAACTTAATGTCTTTAAATCTTAAGCCTTTATTGTCGTCTAAACCATTAATTAATGAATTTTGAGAAAAACATCGGTACTCTTGCCATCTATATTCTTCGTGTTTATCTGCATTAGTCTCGGAAATTACATTAAGAAATTCACTTTTGAGCTGATTTTTGAAGTTTTCCTTATCAACGGTAACAACAATTCCATTGTCTGATAAAAACTCATCAAAATCATCTTCAATTTTTTTATCCCAATAATCTACCAGTGTTATTGGATTAGTTGAGTTACGCTTGTTATATCTTTCTTCAATAATTTTTAATGCGTCAATTAACTCTTTCGATTTATTTTCCGCTAAGTACATTGGAATAAAAAGACTTGAAAAACCGTTTGCGTAGTAAACATTATTAGCGGTTACCAAAGCAATTCTCATTTTTTCACGACCGTTTTTATTGTCGTTTCTAATGTAGCAATTTTCATAAGGAGTGATTGTGGGATTATCAAGGTCTAACTGCCAAGGTTTTTGACCAATACAATACAGTTCTAAACTGTTTATACCTTCAAGATTGATTTTAGGTTTATCCTTATCTGAACCCGAACCTAAACCACAGCTATTACATTCAATGTAGATACTACCATAACCTTCAGATTTTGTTTTGCTTTCTGTCCACTTAAGTTTTGGATTACTACAACAAGGACCAACCATTTCATTTGACATAAGATTTTCCCCTTTATCTTCCTCAGGACGAAGTCTTAAATTCTTTTCTGTTTTCCATCGTAAATAGTTAGCCCAAGGAATATCTGAAAGGTGGCCATTAGGACATATCAAAATTAAGTTAGTCTGTTCAAGAGTCTTATACTCTCGAATTTTGATTGGGTTGCCGTCTTCATTTTTTGAGTTTATTTCACGAATAAATGCCTTTTTGCTTAGAGCATCTCTAGGCGGTGAGAAATTATCGAGCTTTAGAGTATCAGGATATTTCCGGCATTCTTTTTCCCAGATTGCAAACCATTCTTTTATCATTTTTAATTCACCATCGGAATTTTTAAACCATTTTGGAAAGTGAGTGCCATTAATCATATAATGGCATGAAACTCCTTCAAATTGTTCACCTGTTCTTTTTAATGCAGTTCTTATTGGATGATTTTTCCAATTAGGTGTATTGAATGATTCATTCAAAGCCATCTGTGGAATGCCAATCAAACAAACTAAATTTTCAAGCTTTTTCTCGGATTTAATGAATTTAATAAATCTTTGATCATCAATAAATTCAATTCCTCTATTTGAAATTTCTGACTTGCACAGTTCATATACTTTTCTGTCATCTGCATTGTTAGTTCTTATAATTTCAATTTTTGAATTTGCCCATTTAATAAATCTCCATTTATTTATGTCAGAAATTAAAACATAAGAGCCAAGTTTGGTTGTAATAATTGAACCAACGCCAGAAGTTGAGGATAGTAGTTTGTATTTGCCAACTCCTTGATTATATTGATTTTGCCTTAATACTTTCATCTTATATTGAATTTATTTTTATGGCAGCTTCTGGTTCAATTACCCTCAACGACATTGGAACTTGCCATTTTTTACTATGAATATTGCCTTCGTATTCCTCAATATCAACATAAAGTTGTTCTTGGGGTGGGATTGACCGTGCTGATTTATTATTGAATACAAAAGTTTTATTATCTCCCAACGTTTTGTTTGATTCTTCTTTCCATTCTGAAAATGCTTCTTGTATCCACCTCCTTATTTGTTCAACATTTTCATTTTTAAGTAGATTGCTAATTAATCTGTCATAAGTGTTTATTCTGATTTTTCGTTCTTCAAAGTAGTCAGTCAATTCAGAAATTATCTCAGATAATTCAGCTTCTGAAATTGTAGAAATATCACTTGCAGAAAGGCGTTCAGTAAATCTAGTCCTGTGACGTAGCATTGTTGCTAAATACAAACCCATATATCTTTCAACAGCTTTTTGTGTAAATGGAGTTATTGAAATGGGTTCAACATAGCTATACATCTTTTCGTGAAACTCAATAAATTTTTCATAGTGAGAAATATCTCTTGCTCTGAATGGATGATGTACAGTCAAAACAATTCCATAATCATTCCGTGCAACACGACTACTTGCCTGAATATATTCAGCTGTATTACGTGGCATAGAATTCATAATTATGGTATTGAACCGTGAAACGTCAATACCAACTGAAATCATATTGGTAGCTACTACAAATTCAGGAGGAACTTTACCTCTAATTAATTCGTTATTTTCGCTTCTAGCGAAGCGTTTTTTTGCATCCCATTTAGTTTCGACACTTTTAAGTTCATTTTTAACCTCTTCGCTTGAAAGCCTTCCTGTTAATTCAGATTCTTGAATCGGACCATAAGTATAAAGTGAGTGCATCAACTTTTGTGGCCTTACCACTCTTGAAAATACTCTACGAAGTTCCTTTAAAATATATGTTTGAACTTGCGATTGGGTTTTACCAACTTCTTTAAGACTGTTGAAGTAACTTATCGTAGTGTGATAGTAGTCCATTGCCTTTTCAAATTCTGGATATGAATCAAAATCAATTGGATGCTTTTCGCCCAACTCTTTTAACTCAAAAATTGCTCTGTGAGTCATTATTATTGCTGCCAAACGCATTTGCATCCAAATCTGAGTTCTTCCCGTTGGCAAAACACCGATGTATTTTCTTTTAGAGAGGTATTCAGGTATTTTGTCATCGATACTTTTATATCGCCTTTTATAAAATGCAAAGAAGGAATCGTCACATTCAACTCCTGGTTTAGGGAAAAGATTTACTTTTCTATCGAAGAGTGCTGCAATTTGCAATTGCGTATTTCTTGTTGTTGCCGTTGATGAAATTATTTTAGGCCTGGTTCCATCTTCTCTAGTGCAAAGCTGATCAACTGCTGATTCAAATAATGCAACCGCAGAACCAAGGGGACCTAGTAATAAATGTAACTCATCTTGTATAATTAAATCTGGGGGTAAATAACCGTCTTGAGGTTTGCCAGCTTCCCAATTCCCTGTTCCAAAAATCCTTCTCGAATCAGAATTCCTCCCAGTATTTTGACCATTTACTTTGTGGGCTAGTTGAGCAAACTTGTCAACTGTACCAAAAAGTAATGCTGGGGGATGTTGATAAATTGTTTCATCACATAGATTTACAGGAATAGCTCCTTTAAGATTATCTTCTTCAAAGAAATTAGGTTCTGAAAAGTTGCATGTGACATTATCACAATAAAGATGAACCCTATTAAAATTATAGGTGTCATTTGTATCTGTTACTCTTGTGCCTGTTGGAATTGGGTTCAATTTTGAGTTACACCAAGGACAAGTTGAGAAAGGAATTTTGTTACTTCTGCCATTCTTAAGGTTTTCATATTCAATAATTAAATCATCAATTTTATTGGGTAAAGAATTATCTCCAACCCATAATCCAATATTTATTGGCTCGTTACCTAATTCGTAATTACCCCATCTTCTGATTAATTCCAAAGCCATAATAACTAAGCTTGCTCTTTGGAACTGTTGCATTGTGAGTAATCGAAGTGTATATCGCATTATTGCAGCAGTCCCACCGCCTTTCTCTTTAAACTCTTTTCTTCGATTGATTATAGTTAGAGCAATTAAGCCGAGATAAGCTTCTGTTTTACCACCACCTGTTGGAAACCAAACCAAATCAACTTCATTATTTCGTTTCTCCCACATTACATCGTCTTCTGGTTTGAATATTCCCTCTAGGTTTAACAAAATAAAGGCAAGCTGAAATGCTCTCCAACCAGCGGATTGGGAGTATGGGGGAAACAATTTGTCATCTGCTTTTTCATAAAATTCTGAATTAAAACAAGTGAAATTATCGTGATTCATTAAAGGAATCACATTACCGTCTTTTGCTTTAACTGAATGCCACAACTGCATAAACATTGCTGCATTCATCAATCGAAAAGAATCAAGCCTTTCTTTATTACCATCACCTGAAAGAAAATCCTTGATATTTTTCTTCATCCTCAGATAATCACCTTCGCATTTGTCTAACTCTTGTTTTGCAATGCCTGAATAAATGCCTTTATATTTTTCCTCTTGTCTTTTTAGCTCAATCCAACTCCCGTAGGAATCTACAAAATCATTAAGTCCTTTTATAATTTCTGAGTCAGTAGCATCTGAAAAAATCGAAAGCCATTTAAACTCTTGAGATTTTGAATTTTCTAAAAATAAAGGAGATACGAATCCTTCCTTTTCATCAATAATCGCATTTTTGCTTTTATCTCTAGGAATTGGGTCTATATCTGGAGTTTCACAATTAGGTAAATACTCTGTTTCAACCATTAAAGGTTCTCCTTGCTTGCTCCACTTAACGGAGCAACCGTGACCAATAGCAAAATCTTTAAATTGGTCATAAATGAAAGCTGTAGTTGTGTCTTCGGAATATGTATTATCTTTTTCTAGTAAGTACTTGTGATTACTGTATGGAACTAAATAGTCAGATTTAACAGAAAGGTTAACTCCGAAAAATGATTTTTGATTTACTAACTCATTAAATGTTGAATAATACCTATAGTCGTTTTGTTTTGCTTCGTCAAACGCAATACTCGTATTTATCAGCTGTATTTTAAGAAATATCTTGTCGCTTTTTTTCCTAGAATCTCTACTTAACTGAATGTTTGCAGATATTGAGGCATAGTCCTCTTTTTTGTCATCTAAATCAAATCGGAAGATATCTTTTAAGCCAGAAGAAGTAGAACCATCTTCTTTGATTACCGTAATATTGACTTCTTCAACAGATTTATTATGTAAATAAGATATTTTTCTAGATTCCTTCGGGAAGTTTATGTTTTCTAATTTTATGATTCTCTCAACTGGTGTTGATTGCCATAAACCATATCCACCAGAAAAGACATCTAACAAGTTTCTTAAGTGATCTGTAATGCTCTCTGCTAGTTCTATTTTTTGCGTTACTTCATAAAGTTTCATTCTGGTATCATCATTCGTGATGCTATTTTTTAGCTCGTAATAAATTGATGATTTTAAATTACTTAAGTAACAAGAGGTTTTCGTTAATTGCGGTATTGTTGAAGTGGAATTAGCTATATCAAAAAGCGTTTCAGCAATTTGTTTTTGTATTGCTCTGAT
>JAHEYX010000039.1 GCA_023251415.1 Chitinophagales bacterium | reverse complement strand
CATGGGGCACACCAACCAAAGCTACAATCAGCGGTGCCGGACAAGGCGTTAAATGCTGGATTTCGGGCGGTCTCTCCAATGCAGCGTATTCCAATGGCGAACGCTCCTATGTGCAAAGCCCTTGTTTTGATTTTACCAATTTAACACATCCATACATTCAATTTAAAATCTTTTGGGAATCGGAACACCATTACGACGGCAGCAATTTGCAATACTCCCTCAACAACGGATCGACTTGGATAAATGTTGGTGCTATCAACGATCCGGTAGATTGCTATAACCAAAACTGGTACAACTATTCTCCCATTAATTACCTCACTACATTAGCTACTGTAAAAGACGGCTGGTCGGGTAATATGCAATCAACTTCAGGAGCCTGTCAAGGTGGTTTTGGAAGTAATGGTTGGGTGCTTGCCAAACATTGTTTAACTGCATTAGCCGGTATGCCCAATGTTATTTTTCGTTTTACATTTGGTGCCGGTACCTCCTGCAATGCCTTTGACGGTGTAGCTTTCGATGATATACTCATTCAAAACGCACCACGCTATACGGCTAATTTCGGGTACTTATGTACCACGTCTAAAACATTCAACTTCACCGATTCAAGCACCAATTGTCCGAGTTCATGGATTTGGAATTTTGGTGATGCTGCTTCCGGAGCCGCTAACAGCAGTACTTTACAAAATCCAACGCACATTTTTTCAGGCGCAGGGGTTTATCAAGTGCAATTGGTAGCTATCAATGCGTGCAGCGGACGTGATACGATAACGAAAACCATTGCTGTGTTGGGCTTAAGCAAAGATTCTAGCAATGTGTCTTGTCCGGGCGGAAACAATGGTTTAGCAACAGTGGTTGTGAGTGGAAATACTGCTGCAGTCAATTACAGTTGGAGTACTACGCCAATTCAAACCAATGACACAATTATGAATTTAACGGCAGGTACCTATACCGTTACGGTTACTCAAGCCGGAACATGCGCTGCAACAGCAAATTTTCATATACAACAACCGCCTTTATTTGCCCATTCTTATACTACCACCTCAGCCGTATGTACAGCCTCAAATGGAAGTATCACTACAACGTTTAATGGCGGTACTCCAACGTATACTTACCAATGGTCGCCGAATGTAAGTAGCGCTGCAACAGCAGGTAATTTAGCTGCCGGTACTTATACCATACTGATCACCGATCAACACAATTGCGTAGATTCGATGCAAGCGGTAGTGTATACAAATCCGGGAAATTTGAGTGTGAGCAGCAGCAAACTAAATGTAAGCTGTTTTGGTTATGCAGATGGTAGTGCTACTATTAATTGTACAGGCGGTACTCCGGCATATACGTATGTTTGGGTACCGGCAGTGAGCAGCAGCAATACCGCTTCCAACTTAAGCCCCACTACCTATCAGGTTACGGTAACGGATGCCAACAATTGTGTTAAGCAAATCAGCTTCAGCATCACACAACCGGCTGATTTGTCATTAACTAAACAAGTGCAGCCAACTACATGTGGTTTAATTAACGGAACTATTGCTATTCTGCCAAATGGCGGTACGCATCCCTATACTTACTCCTGGTCTCCTGCTATCTCTACATCCAATCAGGCAGCTAATTTAAGTGCCGGGGTTTATATCACAACCGTTACTGATTCGAATCTGTGTAGTAAGAAAGATACCAATACCATTGCAGCATCTACGGCATTACAAATAAGCACTACCAATACACTCGATACGTGCAATAAAAGCAGCGGTACTGCCACAGCACAGATAATTAGCGGTACCGGCCCCTATACTTATTTATGGTCGATTAGTGGTAGTCAGCAAAGTTATATTTGGCATTTGCCCGGAGGAACTCAATACACGGTGTTTGTAACGGATGCAGCCAATTGTATCGATAGTGCATCGGTGCAAATCAATAGCATCGGTATGTTTCAATACAGTTTGGGAAATGAATTAGCTATTTGTCCGGGATCATCCACAGCTCAACTAACAGTGCCTAGCTTTTATAGTGTAGTATGGCAGGATGGCAGCACAACTAATACGTATAGTATAAAAGAAATCGGAACGTATTCGGCAATCATAAGCAATAGCTATGGTTGTGAAGTATATGATACGGTGCATGTCCGCGAACATTGCGAAGATTTGTTATTGATGCCGAATTCGTTTACACCTAATGGTGATGGCTTGGATGATGTGTATGGAGCCATTGCTACTTATCCGGAAGATTTGATCTATTTCCGCATGAAAATTTACAACCGTTGGGGCCAAGAATTGATAAGCACTACAGCTTATTCAATGCAATGGGACGGTACCTATCAATCGGTAGAACAACCGCTTGGTGTTTATGTGTATATGGTCGAATATCAGTATGCTAAAGAAACTACTAAGCGCATACTTAAAGGAGATATTACTTTAATTCGATAATACAGTTGGGGTTTGATGGATAGCGTTATACACTGCAAATTCACGTAGTATAAAATTAAATTACATTCGGTTGTTGATGAAAAACTATATTAAGCTGAAGTTTTTAACCAATTATAGTTTCTAATTATGGAAACTTTTATTAGCGTTGCATTATTAAACTGTGAATTGTGAGCATGAATTATTTGGAGAAGAGGTTTATGGAAGAAGCGAACAGTTTTATTGCAACACTGGATTCGAAAGCTGTTAAGAAAATTTTGTACAATATCGATTTTGCAGCGCAAACCAATGATCCGAAGTTGTTCAAGAAACTACAAAACGATAGTTGGGAGCTTAGAACTTTACATGCGGGCATTCAAATAAGATTACTTGCTTTTTGGGATAAGACTGAAAAAAATAGAACACTTGTTATTGCAACACACGGTTTTATTAAAAAGGTAGATAAGGTTCCTATCAATGAAATAGATAGAGCGCAAAGACTAAGAGCAATCTATTTTGAAAATAACTATAAAAGATAAAAACATGGCCACTAAAGAACATAAAACCTATTCGCTTTCAGAAATGAAAGATCGCTATATTGGAAAAGTTGGATCTGCCGAACGTGATGACTATGAATATGAATTACGTATGGATATATTAGGTAAACTAATTAAAACCACTCGAATGGAGCGCCGCTTAACGCAAGAAGAATTAGGTAAAATGGTTGGGGTTCAGAAAGCCCAAATTTCTAAATTGGAAAGCAGTGCAAACAGTGCCACAATTGATACGATTTTAAAAGTATTTAAGGCCTTGAAAGCAGAAATAAGTTTTAAAATAAAATTGGAAGGAAACTATTTATAGTATTTGCAACAAAGAGAAGTAATGCTAAAACGAAATAAATTCATTCAACTGGGTGCTGATGCTTTGCAATAAACGTTCGTCAGTTATACCACCATCTTCATGATAATTTTTAGACACCTGCGGTATGTTTACTTTGTAATGCAATACATTTATTTTTAAATAATTTAATATTCCCGTTAAATGATCTAAACCGCGTAAGTTGCCGTTACGCCCGTCGGAAATGCCGGTTAGAGCAGCTTTCTTACCCCAAAAACACGATTTGATTTCGCAATTATCCATCCACATTTTTAAACTTCCAGGAATGCTGCCATTGTATTCGGGAGTCACAAAAATTAATTTCTTTGCAGGTACTACCAACTCGTTTTGCAATTGAACTGCTGCAGGATCTTTTTGGTTAATATCGAAATAACTTAAAGGCAATTCCCATAAATTTAATATCGGGGCTTCAATGCCTTTTTCATGCAATAATTTTTGATAAAACTGACTAAGCAATAAGGTATTACTGTCCTTACGTTGTGTGCCGGCAATAATTAAATAGTGGTGATTCATCGGATAAAAATACAATTAATTTACTATGTCGGGATTTATCTCAATAACAGTAACTCGCAAAAAAAAGTTTATCCAAAATAACGAAGTAAATAAAAAACAAGCGCTGGTTCGGCTATTGCAAGGCGCCGTAATTAAACAATAACGTTACGGTGTTTTTCAAATCGGTGTCGTCATCGTTGTTTAAAGCTAAAACACCAATAGCTGTTGCAGGGTCAAAATAAAATTCAGTAGTAACTCCTTTATCACCGCCACTAATTCCCAAATATCGTTTACTGTTAATTTCGGTATAGTAAAGTACAAAGGCTTGGTCCGAGCCGCTGGTGTTAGTAGTAAGCAGGGTTTCAACACTTGAGGCGCTTAATACTTGTACACCATTACAAACGCCTTTCATTACAAATACACGCAACAATTTTGATAAATCTTCGGCACTGCTGCGTAAGCCGTTAGCAGGAAAATCGATACGCGTATATTGGGAGCCGGTTGAAATAGACGGCACTTGCGGTACAGCAAGGAAAGACGGTACTAAACCGGCTAAATGCCACTGTGTATGCGTCATGTTCAATGGCGTAAAAATAGCGCTTTGACAATACTGCTCGAAGCTTTGCTGACTGATGCGCTCAACTAAATAAGCTGCTAAACTCATTCCTAAACGGGTATGCTCTTCAAATTTACCCGGAGTAAATGAATTAAAATTATTGTTCGAATAATACGTGCCGCCACTTCCAAAAACACTTTGCATATAAGTCGATAGAGCGGTTGTACAATCACTGCCGTATGTATACAAATCAAAATTATTTTGATGCAAATCGGTAATCGATGAAGTTTGGTTCAACAACATGCGAAACGTTATTTTATCGTTTGGATAAGACGGGTTGCGTATACTATAAGGCAAGTACGCCGAAATATCATCATCGAGTTGAAACTTTTGTTGTTCGTATAACTGCATCAACGCAATAAGGGGAACTATTTTTGAAACCGAGCTGATAAGGTATTGGGTGGTGGGGGTACAAGCTATTCCAGAATTTGGATCCGCTTGTCCAATGGCATCGGCAAGTAACAACTCGCCGTTTTTGGTAACGGCAAAGCCAATCGAACTCAATCCTTTTTTACTGATTTCACGTTCTAATTTGCTGTATAATTCATCTTTCGACTTAACTTTTAAATAATTTGTTTTTTTACAAGAAACGCCCAACAGCAGCAATATGCTGATGAATAAGCTAAAAGAAATGGGGGAGTATTTCATAAATTTAACATTGACAAAAGAATAGCTCTAATATCCATCTATTTGCCTGTGTAAATATAGCGGATAACCACTATATCTACTATTAATAAATTGCTACATCTTGCACTGCAATTAAAACATTAATTTTCATCGGTTTTTAGTAACTTAACCCTTCAAACCTTCTAACATAGATCACGCAATGAATCGTACTCGTATCGTAATAGCAGATGATCATCCCATTTTTAGAAGTGGGGTACGAGAAATATTAAATCAAAACAATGATGTTATTTGTATTGCTGAAGCTGAAAACGGACTCGAGGCCTATCAAACCATATTAGCCACCTTGCCCGATATTGCCATTTTAGATTTAGAAATGCCTGTATTGAGTGGTTTAGATGTTTGTAAGAAAGTGTTGAGTGAAAAAAATCAAACGCGTTTTATTCTATTAACCATGCACAAAGAAAAACGCTATTTGTTAGATGCGATGCAAAGTGGCGTTTTGGGCTATTTAATCAAAGACAATGCTGCTACTGATTTGATAGCTTGTATACGCAGCGTAGCAAAAGGCGATCGGTATATCAGTCCCCAATTGCGCGCCTTCGAAAAAGAGGCTTTAAACAGCTATACCATTTCACCTGAATTGGAATTGGTGAATCGCTTATTAACACCAACTGAACGGGTTATTCTTAAACTCATCAGTGAGGGAAAAACCTCAGCTGAAATTGCGGCTTTGTTATTTATTAGTCCCAACACCGTCGATAATCACCGAGCCAATATGGCGCGCAAACTGCAAGTAGAAGGAAAGAATTCTTTATTGAAATTTGCAGTGGCATTAAAAGCTGAATTATAAGGCTTTACCAAGTAATTAGTGGTTAACCACTATTTCCAAAGCTCTAGCACGAACTAATTTTGTGGCATAAATCACAAATCAACTTTCTTATGAAAAAATTAGTTACCTTTTTTACCCTCTTAAGCTATGCAGTAATTGCAAATGCCCAAAGCCCCATCACCATTAATGCTTCCGACATGCCGATTCCAACCGGAACCTACAACTTGTTGGATTATGTGAACACTTCAACTCCAACACCTGCAGCCGGTGCCAATCAAACCTGGGATTATTCTACCTTGATAGGAGTACCTGCAACTGCCGTATTTCAACCCGAAACCGATCCTTTCTTCACCAGTCAAGGGATAGATGTATACCGCAATTCTTTTAAAAACTTGAATGCAACCTTAGGTTATAATATTTCCAATGAATATGATTTTAATGGACAAGGAGTATACGATAAAGGCTTGTATGTATACGGTATCAGCAGCGATTTATCCTCCTTTACTGGTTCAACCTTAGACAGTATCCGAATCCCTACACAAGGAGCTATTTTAAGTCAACCGCGTGTGATGATTAAATTCCCATTCACCAACAACAGCAGTTGGAGCAGTAATAGCCGCCGTGTAGTTAACTTTGACCTTTCGGTTGCCGCTTATGGATTAAATCAAACACCGGCTCAACACGTTTGGTATGCTTACCGTTCAGACAGTATCATTGGTTATGGTAAATGTCGTATTTATATTACCGGCGGTGCAAGTGCTTACTATAATGTTTTGATGGATCAAATTACTACCTATACCACTGACAGCTTTTATTTAGGCGGTATGCCGGCACCTTCAGCTTTGTTAACGGCATTTGGTATTTCACAAGGCGCTCAAAGTGCACCTGATCGTCGCATCAATTTCTACCGTCAAGGTTCGTATTACTATTTAGCTTCTGCTTATTATGGCTCGAATTCATTCTCTTCTAATCCAAGCGAAATCTTTACCGATACCGATAACATTACGATGGCTAATGGTATTAAATCAATCGGAAACGTAAACTATTCCACTATTTTGTATCCTAATCCATCCAAAGGCAGTCAAGTAAATTTGCAAATTATGGGTAAACAGCTTGGTAAAGTAATGTATCAAATTGCGGCTATCAATGGTCAAACAGTTGTAGCAGGTGCAAGTACTTTATCCGGTAATACTTTAATTGTAAATTGCGCGAACACCTTGGCCGACGGCGTGTACGTTATTACGGTGCTGGATGAAACGCAACAGGTGATTGCAACGGAAGAGTTTACGGTGCAACACTAGTTTTTTGTATTTGTTTATTTTTTGAGAGCCATAATGTGAAAGCATTATGGCTTTTTTTGGCGATAGGCTTTCTCTTGCAATGGCAATAAAGTAGCTGTTGTAGAAGCATTTGCAACAGCTTATTGTTGCAAAAAATGCCCCAATTGTTTACCGCTTGTGGATAAAAAACGAGAACAGTATTTATATTCCTTCTTTAAGTGCTATCTTTGGGCATATTTTTTAGAACTATGGGGAAAATCATTACCATTGCCAACCAAAAAGGCGGCGTTGGAAAAACTACAACAGCGATTAATTTGGCCGCCAGCTTTGCGGTATTAGAGTATAAAACATTATTGGTAGATGCCGATCCGCAAGCAAATGCTACTTCGGGTATCGGTATCGACCCTAAGGCTATTCAACAAGGCATTTACGAATGCATGGTTAATGAAGCACAGGCTGCTAATGTAATTATTGAAAGCGATACGCCGAATTTGTTCCTTTTGCCTTCCAGCATGGATTTGGTAGGTGCCGAAATCGAATTGGTGAATCATCCGAATCGTGAAAAAATCATGAAAAAGATTTTGGATGAATTACGTAATGAATTTGACTTTATCATTATTGACTGTTCGCCTTCGTTAGGCTTGATTACCGTGAATGCGTTAACAGCAGCCGATTCGGTATTAATTCCGGTACAATGCGAATACTTCGCCTTAGAAGGATTGGGCAAATTATTAAATACCATTAAAATTGTTCGTTCACGCATTAATTCAGATCTGGAAATTGAAGGCATTTTGCTCACCATGTATGATCAGCGCTTACGTTTGAGCAACCAAATGGTGAATGAAATTAAACCGCATTTTGAAGATTTGGTATTCAATACCATCATTCACCGCAACACCAAATTGGGTGAAGCGCCAACCATTGGTAAGCCGGTTATCAGTTATGATGCCGACAGTTCAGGGGCCTTAAATTACCTCAATTTGGCTCGCGAAATTCTTCAAAAAAATAAAAAGACTAAAATTGACGAGACAGAGAAAACCATCGATTTAGGGGAAAGTGAAAATTAATTCGTCTGTTTCTTAAACATTAAAAGATTGTTGGAATGACCAAACAAAAAAGCGAGCTCGGTAAAGGAATCAGAGCTTTATTACAAAGTATTGATGACGATAGCAAAAACGAAGCTGAAAAAGGCGTTAATTCCGGCGCTAAAACAGTTGGTGTTGATTTGGTGAAATTGGCTGAAATTGAAGTCAATCCCTTTCAACCACGTGTCGATTTCGATGAAGATCGTTTGCAGGATTTAGCCCAATCCATTGCGGTTCACGGCTTAATTCAACCTATTACCCTGCGTAAAACAAACGGCACAGAATACAAATACCAATTAATCAGCGGTGAACGTCGTTTACGTGCCAGTAAAATGGCCGGCTTAACCGAAGTACCCGCTTATGTGCGTTCGGCTAACGATCAGGAAATGATTGAAATGGCCCTCATTGAAAATATTCAACGAGAAGACTTAAACGCCATGGAGATTTCAATTAATTACCAACGCCTGATAAAAGAATGCAACCTTACTCAGGAACAATTGGCTGAACGTGTTGGTAAAGACCGCAGTACCGTTACTAACTTTTTGCGCTTATTGAAATTACCCGAAGTCATTCAAATTGCGTTAAAAGCAAAAGAAATTTCAATGGGCCACGCCCGCGCTTTAATCAGTTTGGAGAATGTAGATGAACAATTGTTTGTGTTTAAAGAATTAGAAAAAAAGAACCTTTCTGTTCGTCAAGTGGAACAAATTGTGGCACAGGTTAAACGCAAAAATCAATTGCATACCAAACCGGCAAAAGCACCTGTATCAGGCCTCCCTTACGAATTTCAAAAAATACAAGATAAGCTTACTTCGAAATTCAGTACACGCGTAAATATTACACGCAGTACATCGGGTAAAGGCGAAATCGTAATTCCGTTTTACAGTGATGATGACTTGAGTCGCTTGACAGATATTTTCGGCTTGTAACTACTTGTGCAACTGACCAATGTCAGTTTGCTTTTAACTTATTACACCTATTTTTCGGCATGAAAAAGAACATCTCAATCGTTGGTAGTGGACTCGTTGGTAGTTTACTTTCTATTTATTTAGCTAAAAGAGGGCATAACGTTAACTTATTCGAACGTCGCCCCGATATGCGTAAAACCAGCATCAGTGCCGGAAAAAGTATCAACTTAGCATTGAGTGACCGCGGCTTCAGAGGATTGATTGGCGCAGGCTTAGCAGATGATATTCGTGAAATCGCCATTCCCATGTATGGTCGTCAAATACACCACAGTGATGGTTCTGAAAGCTATCAACCTTACGGTAAAGAAGGCCAAGCCATTTATTCAGTGAGCAGAGGCGGCATTAATATGAAACTGATGGATTTAGCCGAATCCATGGAAAATATCAAAATTCATTTCAATCACCGTTGTACGGATGTTGATTTGAAAAATACCACTTCTTCTTTCGTTGATGAATCAACCGGTGCTGCTATCGTTGATAAAGCGGATATGGTGTTTGGTGCCGATGGTGCATTTAGTCCGGTACGCATGAGCATGATGACCAAAACTGATTCCTTTAATTACTCGCAAACTTATTTGGAACATGCCTATAAAGAATTGGTGATACCACCTGCAGCAGACGGTAGCTTTCAAATGAATAAAAATGCCCTACACATTTGGCCGCGTAAAAGCTTTATGTTAATTGCTTTGCCCAATTTGGACGGCTCTTTTACGTGCACTTTATTCTTGGAATTAAAAGGCGAAGTGTCTTTCGAAAAATTAAAAGACGATGAAAGCATTACTGCGTTTTTCAAACAGCATTTTCCGGATGCCGTAGCCTTGATGCCAAGTTTATTAACTGATTTTAATACCAATCCTACCTCTTTATTGGTAACGGTTCGTTGTTATCCTTGGACGTATCAAGATAAAGTGGCGCTGATTGGCGATGCTGCACATGCAATTGTACCCTTCTTTGGTCAAGGCATGAACTGTGGTTTTGAAGATTGCGTTGTATTGGATGAAATGATAGCTCAGTTTGGTGAGGATTGGCAATCGGTATTAAATGCTTACCAAATTGCCCGTAAACCAAACGGTGATGCCGTTGCACAACTGGCTTTGAATAACTTTATTGAAATGCGTGATAAAACCGGTGATCCGAAATTCTTATTGCGTAAAAAAATAGAAGCGCGAATTGCAGCCGAAAACCCTAGCTTTTTAAGCATGTATGCACAAGTCACGTTCTCGCCGCATATTACCTATGATTCAGCTTATAAAGCCGGACAAAAGCACGATGCCTACTTAGAACAATTGGCAGACATTCCGAATGTATTCGACCTATGGAATACACCGCAAGTACAAGCTTTGATTCAGTCCTTGTTGCTGGTTTAAAAATAGGAGCAGTAAATAAGTATAATGGCGGCTTGTTAATGTAAGTTGCAATCGCTTTAATTACTTGGCTTGTAACAGCTTTTCATACGCTGCCTTATCATTCAATATAGCAATGGCTTTTTGAATATCACCGTCGAATTTAAAGCCGCTTTCAAAACGACCTTTTTGGTAGTAATAGCGACTGGCTATTTCACCACTTAACAATTCTTTTATGGCTGTTTTTTCTTTGTATAAATCAGCTTTTTTATCGTGCTGCAATTGTGTTTTTAATTGCTCGTATTCTTTAGCAATAGCGCCAAAGTAGTTTTCTTTTTCAGCCATTTTCTTCAATAACTCCAACTGTTTTTCACTTTCAGTTTTATAATCATAAGTTTTATCACTTAAATAATTCACGAACGCTTCAAAATCGGCATCACTGATTTCAAACCCTGCTGCATCGCCTATTTGCGGATGATCTAAATGATATTGAGTGGCGAAATCAACGATGTAATTTTTATTGATAAGCACTAACTCTAAGCTGGTAAATTCACGTGCATCGGTTTTAATGTCCGGCTCTATTCCTCCTCCATCATAAACCGTACGACCACCTTGGGTTTTAAACTGATGTTTTAATGAATCCGGAATTTTACCAACGCTACCATCGGCATTGCGATGCGCATAATCTAAAACCTGTATGCAGCGGCCACTTGGTGTATAATAACGAGCAGTGGTAATTTTTACTTTGCAATTGTAGGCTAGTGTACGTGTGGTTTGAACTAATCCTTTCCCAAAGGTACGCTGCCCTACAATAACGCCCCGGTCAAGATCCTGAATGGTACCGGCTACAATTTCACTGGCTGAAGCCGAACCGCGACTGGTTAATACTACCAACGGAATTTCTTCATCTATGGCGGCATTCAAGGTTTTGTAGACCTTATCCCATTCGCTTTTTTTACCGCGTGTACTTACTATTTCAGCACCTTTTTTTACAAAGATATTTGCCACATTAACGGCTTCATTTAATAAGCCGCCCGGGTTGCCGCGTAAATCCAAAATGAATCCTTTCATACCGGGATGTGAAGCTTTTAATTGATCGAAAGCAGCAATCAAATCATGCGCGCTGTTATCGGTAAATTGGGCAAAACGCACATATCCGATATCCGGTTTAATCATGCCACTGTAGGCAACACTTTTGATAGTAACTTCTTCACGTTTCACGTCTTTAATAAACTCCTCTTTAACTCCGGGTCTACGGATGGTCATTTTCAAAACAGTGCCTGAAGGACCTTTCAAAATTTTACTGATATCATCTACCGATTTACCTTTACATGATATGCCGTCAATAGCGATAATAAAATCACCGGCTTGTAAGCCATTTTTTTGAGCAGGAAATCCTTCATAAGGCTCGGCAATGATAATATAATCACCTACATCACGTACTTGCGCTCCAATACCACCGTATTTTCCGGTAGTTTGAAACTTGTAACTGGCCAAATCATCTTCTGTAATGTAATTGGTATAGGGGTCTAATGATTCCAACATGGCATCAATACCTGAGCCTACTAATTTATCCGGATCAACATCGTCAACATAGTTGGTGTTAAGCTCCTTGTATAAGGTTGAAAACAAATCCAGGTTTTTATTGAGGTCGAAATAGGCATCCCCAACTGCCGCAATCGATGCTACAGCAACAACACTAATCAGAACAATAAAGAATTTACGGCTTTTAAATAATTGCATAAGCTTGAATGAAGTAAATGTAGAATAATTTTTTAAAACTTAAAACTATTCTGCTTGCCATTCATATCCGGTAAGGTTTAAAAAAACATCTTCCAGATTGGCAGCTTTAACAGCTTTCTGACGGGTAAAACCGGATGAAATTAATTTATCGATGAGGGCATCCGGTGAGTCCATGGCTATTATTTCTCCTTTTTCCATGATACCGACACGGTCACACAACACTTCTGCTTCATCCATATAATGCGTGGTTATCATCACGGTAGTTCCTTGTTCACGCACTTGTTTTATCAAATCCCAAAGATTACGACGTGCTTGTGGATCAAGTCCGGTAGTGGGTTCGTCCAAGAAAATAATCTTTGGTTGATTGATTAAGGTGGTGGCGATACTGAACCGTTGCTTTTGTCCGCCGCTCAATTCTTTGTACTTGGCATTGGCTTTATCAACCAAGTTAACTTTTTCCAAAATTTCTATGGGGTTTATGCTGCGGTTGTAAAGCCCGCCAAACAAATGTAACAGTTCTACCAACTTCAATCCCGGGTAAAAGCCGGCGGCCTGTAATTGAACACCAATGCAGCTTTTAATGGCATTGATATCTTTATCGACACTAAATCCGTTGATCCAAACCTCGCCGGAAGTCTTTTCTCGCAAAGTTTCCATAATCTCTAAGGTGGTTGTTTTGCCGGCGCCGTTTGGTCCTAATAAACCAAAAATTTCCCCTTCGGCTACTTCAAAACTAATACCCTTTACAGCGTGAAAATCGTCGTATTTTTTATGCAAATCTTTAACGGAAATGATGCTTGCCATACAATGGATTATTTTTAACAAAGATTGAAACTTTCTTTTGATTTTTTCGTTCCTTTTTAATGTAACTTTGTTGCTGAACCTTAAATTTGAAGATGGCCTCCAATTACCACTACTTGATTCAGAAGCTGGATGAATTCATTCGCAAGTATTACCTCAATCGCTTGTTGAAGGGCGTTTTATATTCCATAGCCATCGTAGTTGCTGCATTTCTAACCGTTAATTTACTCGAGAACTACTTTTATTTCGGTTCAGGGGTGCGTTATACCTTATTAGTCGGGTTTTTGCTATTGTTGATTGTGGTGATGCTGAACTACATTGTTATTCCGTTGATGCACTATTACAAACTGGGAAAAGTAATTTCACATGAAAAAGCAGCATTAATAATTGGTGCACATTTTAAAGATGTAGAAGACAAATTATTAAACATTCTGCAATTAAAAAAGAGCACAGATTCCAGTCCGGCTGCTATTTCACGCGAATTGATGGAAGCCGGTATCAATCAAAAGATACAAGCCTTAGCTCCAATTCCGTTTGCTTCAGCTATTAATCTAAAAGATAATAGCAAGTACCTCAAATTTGCCTTGCCTCCGGTTGCAGTGCTCTTGGTAGTTTTATTTATGGCGCCCAGTTGGATTACAAAACCAACGGCACGTTTGATGCATCCTGCAACTTATTTTGAAAAAGAAGCCCCTTTTCAATTCAATTTAATGAATACTTCGTTGAAAGTTGTGCAACAAAACGATTTACAACTTCAATTACGAATGAGTGGTAAAGCCTTGCCGGATGAAGTGTACATCAATTGGCAACAAAACGATTACAAAATGACCAAGAAAGCCGGTAATCTTTTTGAATACCGCTTAACGAACTTACAAAAAACAACATCGTTCAATTTTGTTGCCGGTGAGTTTCATTCTAAAAGTTACGAAGTCGAAGTCATTCCTCGTCCTATGATTGTTGGATTTGATGTGCAATTGACTTATCCGGCCTATATTGGTAAGAAAAATGAAACCGTTGCAAATATCGGGGATATGGATGTACCGGAAGGGACCCAAGTAACCTGGAAATTTGATACGAAAAACACCGCAGCCATCGATTTGCATTTCTTCGACTCTACCCGTTTGAATGCCAATTCATCAAATGAATTTAATGTTAGCAAAAGGGTATTACACAGCGGTTCATACACACTATTCGTAAGTAATGATCAAATCAAAAATGCAGATAGCATCACCTATACCAT
>JAHEYX010000038.1 GCA_023251415.1 Chitinophagales bacterium | reverse complement strand
GAGTAACGTTTTGGAGCCATCAATCAAATCGCCATTACTGTCAAAGTGTTGTTCGTCGAAGGGAATAAACTCGTAGAAGATACCATTATTCAACACCATATTCATGGCATGCTGATTCGGGCGTGTTTGAAAAGCAAAAAAGCCTTCTGAAGCCAAGTAACTTTCCATACGTTGAACGGGTTTCCCGAACAATTTATCAAAAGCTTTTTCATACGGGTCAAACGCTACACCGCTGTGGATGTAGAGATTTAAGTTTGGCCAAATATCATGAATGGTCTTGAGTTGATAGCGTTCAATAATTTTCTCTAGCAGTATTTGCACCCAGGCCGGAATGCCAACTATAAAGCCAATATCCCAGTTAGGGGCATTTTCTACGATTTGATTTATTTTTTTGTCCCAGTTTTTTTGAGAAGCGATTTTACTTCCCGGCTTATAATACCGCTGAAACCAAAGTGGGCGATGCTTAGCACTGATGCCGCTTAAATCGCCTTCATAATATTGATGTTTAAATGATAGTCGGGTACTTCCGCCGAGCAACAGTGCACCTTTCCAAAAGGTTTCGTCGGGCAAGTTGAATTCTGTTAGTTCAAGTATTTGTCGAACACTGGTTCGTTTTATACTTCGAAGCATTTCGGTTGTAATCGGAATACGTTTGCTGCCACTTTCACTGGTGCCACTGCTTAATGCAAAATACTTTACTTTACCGGGCCAGCAAACATTGGGTTCACCATTTAAAGTTCTATTCCACCATTTTTCAAAAATGGCATTATAGGTATGAACCGGAACACGGTTTTTAAATTCCTGTTCCATATTCTTCTTACTAAATAGAATTCGGGTAAAATCATATTCCCAGCCAATATCGGTGTCTTCGGCTTTTTTGAGCAGCTTAATCAACTGTTTCCGTTGTTTTAAATACGGCGTTTGTTGATTCGAAAGCTGAAATCGTTTGCGTAGTTGAAGAGCATTTCGAATAATGCTTCCTAATATAGCCATTCGTGTAAGGTTAAAGATTAATTAATCAAAGATATATATTCTTTAACGATGATTGTACATGTACGTAATAAAGTAATCCCCATTATTCCACCGTAAAGTTACCCCAATTGCTGCGTTCTTCATTAGACCAAACCGACGGGAAGAAGCAACGTTGTTGATAAGCAGGGTGTAAATACTTCTGCCAATCACTCATTCCGGTGCTGGCTGTTTTGTGACCTGCGGCAATTAAATAGGTTTCGGCAGTATGCAAGTGACTTAATGGCCATTTTACATTTAATAAATAATCCATTCTGCGTAAGCCATTTTTCAAGCTATCGGTCATTTGGCGCTTTTCAATAATAGCGTTCAAGTTTTTACCGGCACAGGCTTCTGCAGTTGAAACGAGCAGTGGTAAATACTTTTCTTCAAAAATGTCTAACATTAAACTTCTTTCTCCGGTTTGTCGATTCATACCGGCATCTTGCCAATAAACCAGGCGCAGTTTATCTAAATAAGTTGCATCAGCCGTAACTTTGGACTTGTTTTCCGGGCGAATTAAATTGATGATGTCGGTACAATAAAATTCGATCAAGCGAAAGGAAACAGCTTGAAAACCACTTGCCGGAGCTAATGCTAAACGAAATTCGTTGTATTGTTGGTATTCCATACCTTGCGACATCACCGAAAAAGAGTTGTCCAATACTTCGGCATAACGATTAATGCGATTCACCTTATCCTCAATTTTGGCATTTTCCATCTGTAAGCCATCTGCTAAAAGCTGTTTAAGTTCATGGGTGATTAAAGCTAATAGTAACTCTGTTATTTGATGGTAAACAACAAAAATATATTCATCCGGAAAATCGGTTTTGGTTTTTTGCAAAGAAAGCAGGGTATCTACCTGTATATAATCCCAATAGGTTAAAGGTTTACTGTGCAATAAACCCTTCAGAAAGGTGTTTGGGTCGTGTCGTAAGTTGCGGTATTTTTCGTCTATTTGCTTTAGAATTTCATCCATAAATTTATTTTTAACTGCTGTAAATGTATTAAAAAAAATAAGTTTAGAACATGAATTTGGTCAGGTGACGACTTGCATGAAGTGATTACAAACGTAATTCGTTAAAAAAAATTAAAAAAACGCTGTTTTAACTAATTACTATTAAAATTTCATCAACTTTGTTTTTTTAAACAGCATGGATTTTACTTTTATAAAAGATAAGGTAGTTGTAATAACCGGAGCATCAAGCGGTATAGGTTGGGAATGTGCAACTATGGCTTTGGCACATGGTGCAAAAGTAGTATTCTCGGCTCGTCACGCTGATGTAATCCAATCCAAATTACAGCGCACCACTTATTCAACAGCTAATTATTTGATTTGCAAAACAGATGTTTCGATAGCAAGTGATTGCGAACAAATGATTAAAGACACCATTGCAAAATTTGGTCGAATAGATATACTCATTAACAATGCCGGTATCAGTATGCGGGCGTTGTTTACGGATGTTGATTTAGCGGTATTACGGCAAATTATGGATGTTAACTTTTGGGGTAGCGTTTATTGTACCAAATATGCTCTCCCCTATTTATTGGAATCCAAAGGCAGTATTGTTAGCGTTTCTTCCGTTGCCGGATTTAAAGGCTTGGCTGCCCGTACCGGTTATTCAGCATCGAAATTTGCGTTAAATGGTTTTCTCGAAACCTTGCGAATAGAGTTGCTTAAAACTGGGGTGCACATAATGGTAATATCTCCGGGATATACCTCTTCCAATATTCGTAAAACAGCTTTAAATGCAAGTGGTAAGCAACAAGACGAGACACCGCTGGAAGAAAACAAACTCATGAGCCCTATGACTGTTGCTTATGAAATTTTACGTGGCATCAGACGAAAAAACAGAACTGTAATTTTAACTCCACTGGGCCGTTGGACGGTTTTTGTAAATAAATTTTTACCCGGATTTGTAGATCGAATGGTGTTCAGAACATTAAAGAACGAAGTGCATTCGCCTTTAAAATAAAACAGTTATATCGCTTGAAGTGCCACTTTAATTCCGTCTTTTACATCGAAAAGGCGTGAGAAATTGTAATTTTTCATCCCAAGCAATAAATGCCCAAATGCATTAAATATTGCAAAAGGCTCATGATCAGCAGCTTCTGCTATAGATTTTTTGATACCTTGAATACGATGACTGGCACCGAAACTGATTATCACTTTTGATAAATCAAAAACAGAACTAACTTGTTCTTGTTTAATATTTGTGATGGCGTTACCAAAATCATCCGTAAACAAAACCGCGCCTTCAACATAAGATTCTTTGATAAACGGTTCCGGACGCTTTACTTGGCGTAATTGCTCCAATGCAGTTCCGATGGTGTTCCAAGCTATACCGCCGGTAAGTTGTTGAATAGCTCCGGAGATAATTAAATTCCAATCTTCATCTACTTGCGAAGCTAACAAGCGAAATTGTGCGTCCTTTTGATGAAACAAAATGGAGAACACGCCATTATCAACACCTATAAAATAATGGCTTTCACAATGCACTAAAACAATAGGCATCAAGCGCTCCATGTACATATTAGTAGTAATAAAATGTATGGTACCTGTCGGAAATCGGGAATATAAATTTTCAGCCAAATACGCCGCTTCAGCCATGTGATAAGGCTTTACGTTATTATTTACATCTAACAATTGCATGGTTGGGCAGGCTTGTATGATATAACTTTTAAGCAGCGCCAAAGACCCATCACTGTAGCCAAAATCAGAAATGAATGTTAGTAACTGGGTTTGCAAACTATTGGATATTGAAGTAAATTTAGCACAAAAATAGGATTTAGTTTAACACTTATTCTTTCAATACTAAAAAATCTCACGTGAACGAAACCACAATACACCTTGACGGTATAAACCCAGTCGACTTTTTTGGCATTAATAATTCTAAATTAGAAATCTTAAAGCGAAATTTTCCGGAAGTAAAAATTAGTGCAAGAGGCAGTGCAATAAAATTACTTGGCAGTAAAAAAGACCGCGATATATTAGAAGAAAAAATACGTCAAATTTTAGCCATGATTGAACGCTTTGGTAAAGTAAGTGACAACAGCGTTGAAAATTTAATTAATACCCCTGACCAGGGTGTGCAAGAACAGGCTATTCCGGAAATGAATGAAGATGTTATTGTTTATGGTGCGAATGGTCATGTTGTAAAAAGTCGAACAGAAAACCAACGTAAAATGGTTGCCGCTGCTGAAGCCAACGATATCGTTTTTGCAATTGGTCCGGCCGGAACAGGTAAAACGTATACTGCCGTTGCATTAGCCGTGAAAGCATTGAAAAGTAAATTGGTTAAAAAAATTATATTAACACGTCCGGCAGTTGAAGCAGGTGAAAATCTTGGGTTTTTGCCGGGAGATTTAAAAGAAAAGATAGATCCTTATTTACGACCGCTTTATGATGCCTTGGATGACATGATACCCATGGATAAATTGCAATATTACATGACCAATCGCGTGATAGAAATCGCACCTTTGGCATATATGCGTGGACGAACATTAGACAATGCCTTTATTATTTTAGATGAAGCTCAAAACACCAGCGACTTACAACTAAAAATGCTTTTAACACGTATTGGTCCAAATGCGAAAGCGATTATTACCGGTGATTTATCGCAAATTGACTTGCCCAAAAATCAAAAAAGTGGATTGTTTAAGGCATTGGATATTTTAAAAAACATTGATGGAATTGCGTTGATTCGATTAAATGAAAGCGATGTAGTTCGTCATCGTTTAGTAAAACAAATTATCAGAGCATACGATAAAAGTGATGAATCCGGTGAAAAGCCTTCCTCTTCAAAAAGCTGATCGAATTAAAATTATACTTATGAAACGTCCTTCGTTACTCATTGTCCTTCTCGTACTTTGCTCCACTTATTGGATGAGTTGTCAAAAAACGCCATTAGGTACCGGAGGCAGTACCCCGTGGAAAAGTTCGTGGCTATTTCCGGCCGTAAAGGGAGATGTTTCATTGGCCAATTTAAAAGAACTGCGTAATAATAAGTTTACGCATTTAATTCCGGCACTTAGTTTAGGTATGCCTACCGGTGTGCCATTAAATTTACCCGGTGTAACAATCAATCATGTGGGCCCTTTTCCACAAAGGATTTCTTCTTGGTTATACCGTGCCAATATTGATTCGTTTGATTTAGATATCAGTTTACAAAACCTGTTTCCTATTCCAATTGGAGCCGGTACTAAAATCGTATTTCGTAATGATGCCGATACTTTAAATCCGGCCAATATTATATACTCGTATTCCATTCCTAATGATGTTGCCCCTCATGAAACATTTACGATTAATTTAAAAGTTATTAATAAAACCATTGAAGATACTGTATTCATTTACTTGGATCAGTTTACTTCACCCGGAGGAAACAATGTAGTATTTGATCCGCAACCATCCTTATTAACGGTAACCTTGAAGGTTTTAATTATGAAATCAATTGAAATTTACAGTAATAAACAGTTTGTTTCAACGGATACACTTGGCGTTTCATTCGGTTCTTCTTTAAATAATCAGCAACAAAATAATGGCTTAACAGATACAACAGCAACCGGACAAGTACACGTGTATTTGGAAAACTATATGCCCGTCAATACCGGTATTCAGGTTTATTTTTTGAACGCTGATAAAACTGCTGTTATCGATTCCCTTTTCACCAATCGTTTAAGTATAGCCGGTGCAACAACTGATGGAACCGGAGAGCCGCTGAATCAAACCAATTCTGAAACCGGAATTGAAATAACAGCTGATCGTATTCGAAATATTAAATCGTCGACGTATTGCATTTTTAATTTCAAGTTCGATACCAATGGTTATCCTCCACCAAAAGTTGTAGCTAATACGCATGCGCGATTAAAAATTCAAATTACCGGTGACTTAAATATCAATATTAACTTTTAATCAATCAACTAAAAATTATGATATCCATTTTTAAGCGATCTGTTGGTTTATTTTTAGTTCTAGCCGGGTTAGTTCATAACCGTGCTTTAGCGCAATTTAATCTTGGTGAATTACAAAACCCTCATTATGCATTAAGTTCCACACGTTATATGCCTACTTATTTAGGTGATGGTTTTCGAACGTTTGAAATTCAATTGGGGCACCCCTATATTGGTTTTGGAAATAATGTATTTACTTTTAATGATATGCTGCAACTCAGTAAGACGCAAGAATTAAATGCCAATTTAATTAATTATGCGATTGACAAATTGCAACAGAAAAACATGTTTTATATAGGAGCCGATGCTACCCTATTGAATTTGGGGGTTAATATTCTACATAAAAACAAAACCCCATTTCTATCGCTCGGCTTTGGCATTCGTCAAAAAACTGAATTTAATTTGAATTACAATAGTGATTTATTCTCCTTGGTGTACAAAGGAAACAAGCAGTTTGCCGGAAAAACAATTGATTTGTTTCCCAGTTTCAATTTCCTTTCCTATACTGATTATGCCTTGAGCGCGGCTTGTAATTTCCCAATTGCTAAAATTGGAAAATTGGTAAACCTAAATATTAAGCCGGCCATAAGGGTACGTTATGTTTCAGGATTTGCAAACTTAAACATGCCTGCTAATGCTGTCACCATGTTAACTTCAGCAGATGGACGTTCCATCGATTTTGGTTTTGACTATGATATTCACGCCAGTTTACCGGTCGATACAACCACTATCAATACCTTATTGCGAACCGCGTTATCCTCAGGCCCTTCCTCAACCATTCCTGCCATAAATCCAAAAAGTATAACCAGTCAGTTTTTTCGTGGAACCGGTAAGGGTATTGGCGTGGATTGGGGTGTTCGTGTGGATGTTTCTCCGGTTTTATCCTTTAATGTAGGCTTTACTGATATGGGAATGATACAATTTAAGCGCAATGCCACGACTGTATCAAACCATTCACATTATGTATTTGAAGGTTACGAAATGAAGTATTTTGGAGATCAGCAAAAAAATGTAAGCGAACAACTTGACAGTATCGTTAAAGTATTGACTCCTTCAGTGAGTTCTGCGCCCTACACCATACCATTAGGAAAAAAATTGCTGTTTGCCACCAACTTTAGAATTGGTAAAAAAGAACGTCGCGAAACCGTTTTTTACAAACATAATTTCAACTTCTGTTATGTACAAGGCTTTAGTGATTATTTATCAAGTGTTAAGGCTCCTTATTTTGCTGTAGGCTATATGTATAGCATTGCCAATGTTTTGAATCTTGGTATTAATGGTGGATTAGGTGGTTTAACCTTCACCAATGTAGGATTGCAAATTACGTGTAAGTTCAGTAAAATTAAGGTTGGTATCAATAGCAATAATATTTTACCACTATTATCTTTAAACGCAGGAAAAGGAAGTGATATCGGAATTTTAACGGCTATGTCGTTTTAAGTAAACGAGCTTAATGTATTAGCTTCTTTTAAAAGTTGCTATGCCATCATAATAATTTAATAATTCGCATATTTGTTTTAAACTAAAAAAGGGCCTGACTATAAAGCCAGGCCCTTTTTAGTTATTGAAGTTGGATAAGCAATTAGTTTTGAGTAGCAGTATAGTTATCTGTTACTGTGCTACCTGCAGGGTGACCAACTGTTCCATCAGGATAAGTTGCAGTATAGGTAATGCTGATTTTACCATTAGAATTGATAGTACCGCTTCCAGAGAAAGTAGTTCCACAAACGGCTTGACTAGCAATTGTAAATGCAGTACTTGCAGTCATAGTTCCGGTTACAGTATAAGAACCGCTAGAGCAACCGTAGTTACCTAAATTTTCAATTAAAATAGTGTTTACATCAGAACCTTTAGTAATGGTCATGTTATACGTATTGCTGTAATTATGAACAACATGATTATAGCTAGAATCGGTAGTTCCTGATTCGGTAAATGAAGATGCGCTTAATAAGAATTTAGTACGCATTTCAGTTTCGCAATTAGTTCCTTCGTAACCGGTTAAGCAACCGCAAGTCCCGTCAACGCAAGTACCACCGTTTTGGCATACTACATCTTTACAAGGATCAGGATTACAAGAGTTCATGTAAAAAATTGTCGAAACAGCGACAATCGAAATAAAGGCAAATGTTAAAAATTTAAAGTTTTTCATGGGATAAAGTATTGTTTTTTATAATGCTGCAAAGATAAAAGAAAATTTCAAAAATCCTTGTACTCAGTCAAGTTTACGTTTAATTATTGAACTTTAAGTGAATACGATTTTTGAAGGATTTCAAATTTCTTAGAAACATCCTTCAAATACGTAGTATCTTGACTTTCAGCACTAAATTTTTGTAACATTTGATACAAATACAGGTTTTCTTGCATATCGCGGTCGTATTGACGAGCTAATTCATTAGGCAATGAATAGTAATAGGCCAATTCCTTATCGGCACCTTTACGCAATTCATTGGCAATTTCATGCGCTTTCTCTACTTTTCCGGCTCTGTAATAGCTTTCTACAAACGGAATCATATAAACAGAATATGGTAATTCTGTCTTAGGCATATTCTTCAAGCATTTATCTAAAACCTCGACAGCTTTATCTTTTTTACCTTCTGCAATTAATTGTTCAGCCAATCGACCCATATTGCTTTGTAAATTAACCGCCATACGCATAATATTTTCATCCAAATACACATTATTATTCTGGATTCCACCAAAAGTGTACTTATTCATGATATTATTGTACATCAAATCGGTATTAACACGACCGGTTATAGGATACATGGTTTGTTGATTGTTCTTGAATGGTGTTAAACGATTTGTCAAGCCTTCTAATTGCATGTAATCATCTAAACCTAACAAGGCATCAGGGCTAACAGAAACGGCGAAATAAATAGGGCGTTTCCACATATTTGCTGCAATGATGTCCAAGGTTATCAAATCATTTTTCAAGAAGGTATTTTTATTCAATTTCCATTGCAATACAGATGGGAAAGCGGTCGTATCAAAAGGATTCGTTATTCCTTGTGCCAAGCAATTTTCTTTGCTTACCGGAATCTGAATGTTTTTAACCGGCATATAGTTCATGAACTCCCCATTACTCATTTGCAACTGTGCTTCATTTTGATCATTGGAGTACACAAATTTCAATACATCCGCTAAATTGTAAAACGCATTTTGGTTGAATTTCTTAGCATCATAGAAACGCAAGTAGTCTCTATTTTGACCGCGATACGTTTCAGGCGAAGCAATAATAGGTACCGGATCAGCATCATTGTTTTTATGTGCTAATTGATCAACATACCAATCAACGCCTAATAAACTTAGGTTGATAATGCGAATATCTTTACGGATGCCTTCTGCTTCTTGTGCATACCACAATGGGTAAGTATCATTATCTCCTTGTGTAAATAAGATAGCATTAGGAGCGCATGATTCAAGATAGTTACGTGCAAAGTCGTGCGCAGTATAACGTGTACTTCTGTCGTGATCGTCCCAATTTTGTTGACCCATGATATAGGGTGCTCCTGCAAAGCACAGCACTAAAGCAATAACTGGAGCTGCGACACTTGCTTTCATACGTTTACCAATCCAATCAGCCAAGGCTAATACGGCTAAACCGATCCAAATGGCAAAGGCATAGAAGGAACCGGCATAAGAATAATCACGTTCTCTTGGTTGCAAAGGGGTCTGGTTCAAATAAAGTAATATAGCTAAACCGGTCATGAAGAACAGCAAACCAACAACAAAAGCATCACGTCTGTTTTTCTTATAATGATAATACAATCCGATTAAACCTAAAATAAATGGTAGCATGAAATACTTATTCGTGCCTTTATTATTTTCATAAGCGCCACTTAATTGGCTCGCATCAATTTTTAGCATTTTATTATCGATGGCGTCAATTCCGGTTATCCAGTTACCATCGCGATCATTGCCATGACCTTGAATATCATTTTGACGACCGGAGAAATTCCACATAAAATAGCGGAAATACATGAATTTAACTTGGTAGCCAAAGAAGAACTTTAAGTTATCGCCAAAAGTTGGTTTTTCATCGCCACTTAGTCCTAACCAATTTTGGTAGAAACGCACGTGTTGGGGGTCTTGAGAATCATAAATACGAGGGAAGAGCATTTGATCAGCGTCATCATATTTATAGATTGGTTTATGACCGTTTTCTTCGTATTTTTTAGTTGATTCATTCCAATAGTATCTGGTTTCGCCGTCTTCAACCGCAATTGGTTGTGCCGTATAAATTGGTCCTTTGAAAAGTGGACGGTCACCATATTGTTCACGATTTAAATAAGATAATAAGCTGAAGGCATCTTCCGGATTATTCATGTCAATTGGAGGATCAGCAAGGGAGCGAATCGGAACCATAAGTACAGATGAATAACCAATTACTATAAATGCAATAGACAAAATAAAGGTATTGAAAATGGTGTGTTGCTTAAGTTTCGTATACCAAATTCCCCCGATTAATATTGCAGCTACTAAGAAGAAGAAGAAAACAACGCCGGAGTTTTTAGGCATCGAAAATCCGTTCACAAACATGCGGTCAAATGATGCTGACAATTGCGGTAATTGCTGAATAACTCCAAACTGAACGAAACCTAATAATCCACAACCAATCAGGAATGAGATAATAATACCACGTGTATTTACTTCATAGCGTTTGAAATAATAAACCATAGCTATAGCAGGAATGGTCAATAAGTTTAATAAGTGTACACCGGTAGAAAGTCCCATTAAGAACGCAATCAAGACAATCCAACGATCAGCATATTTTTCATCTGCATGATTTTCCCATTTCAAAATTGCCCAGAATACAATTGAAGTAAAGAACAATGACATCGCATAAACCTCCCCTTCAACAGCAGAAAACCAGATTCCATCAGCAAAGCAAGCAGCCATGGCACCCACAATACCACTACCCAAAATACTAATCAATTGTGCTGTATTAGGTTCTTGACCTTTTTCTAAAACTATTTTACGTGCTAGAGCTGTAATGGTCCAGAACAAGAACATGATTGCTAGTCCGGTTGCTAAGGCCGAAGAAAAGTTAACACAAATAGCTATTTTCTCAGGTGAAGAAGCAAATAAGGCGAAGAAATGAGCAATGAATAAAAACAAAGGAGCTCCAGGAGGGTGAACAACTTGCATTTTCAATGAACCGGGGATAAATTCACCACAGTCCCAGAAACTAACTGAAGCTTCCATGGTCATTGCATAAATGGTAGTAGCTACTATTCCAATTAGCAAGCCTACCCATGTGTTGATCTTTTGATAATTCATTTATTTCGAGTTAATAGTTAAGAGGTAAAGAAAAGAAGTTTATTGTTATTTATTACACTTTATTTCAAGTTCGGTTCATACTTTTGTGGGCTGTCAAAAATAGAAAAAATAATTATTGATAAATTAGAAAACTAAATAAAAAAATTTCTACTTTTGTGCCGCTAAAAAATGTCCGATGGTGTAACTGGCAACACGTCTGATTTTGGTTCAGAAGAGTCTAGGTTCGAAACCTAGTCGGACAACAACAAAAGCGATTACCACAACGGTAGTCGCTTTTTTGTTTGTGGTAGTTTAGGGTTTATTGCATTACATACCGCTTCCACAGCCGTTTTCAGCTCGTCTACTTCGCAAACTTATTAAGCTGCTGCTTTATTTATATGCTGATTACCTTGCTTTGTTAAAGCATAAAAGACCTCTTTACTACAAGTTTTCAAAATTTAAAGTCGTAGCCTATGAAATTGTTTCATTCACACCATAAGCTAAATTAAACACAACAGTAGATTAATTAAATGTATTGCTCCGGATGCATCGGCTATTGCCAAAAGTATCGATTGTGCAAAAATGAAATAGCTTAATGCTTGCTAGCGCATTACTGAATTGGAATAGGCTATATTGAAAAAGGAAATTAAATAGAAAACTAATTTTAAGGAAACCTAATGCAAATGCGATTATTAATAAATTAGTTTGAAAGAATGTAGTGGGGAGCAGATTTGAACTGCCGACCTTCGGGTTATGAATCCGATGCTCTAACCAACTGAGCTACCCCACCAATTTGTTTTTTACTCAAAAACGGAGTGCAAAAGTAAAATTAAATTCCACTTTTACAAAAAAAAAGGGCGGAAGTACAAAAAAAAGTACTTCCGCCCTAATTCAGTATTCAGTAAATTACTTCATTAAAGTGAATTTACCAGTAGATTTTTTACCATTTTGTTCGATGGTATAAACATATAAACCAGGATTGAAAGCTGTAGTTTCAATTGTGATATTTTTGCTTAAATTAACTTCTTTAGCAGCAACTACATCACCAATTGCATTGTAAACTTTTAAAGTTGCAACGCCATTAGTAGCAGAAGGTATAGTAATAGTAGAACCTACTGTAGAAGGATTAGGATAAACAGTACCTAAATTTAAGTTGTTGATATTTTCAATACCTCCGAATTTAGGGAAGTTATGACCAAAGTTCATACGTACACATGAAGTAGTACCGTAAGCGATGTAAGCTACGTTATTACCTGCAGGTGGAGCATAAGTAACATCATCATAAACAAAAGAACGAGATAAAGAACTACCTGAATTAGTCATAACATAAACATTGCTTGTAGTTGACAAAGCTTCTAAAGCAACAATGTAAGAACCTGCTGGTAAAATTAAACCATTAACAGCAGCAGCTGATCCCATTGGGAAGTTGAATTTAACCCATCTTAATGAAGTAGAACTAGAAATCATAGCACCGGTTAAAGTAACTTGATAAGAGGTTAAGTACAATACCCAAGCAGAAGCATTTGCATCATACGTGTAAATATTAGCTTGTACAACACCACCGGCTGCAGTTAAATTAGAACCACCGATAAATGCAGCAGAAATTGAAGAAACAGTATCTGCGTTAGGTAAGTTATAAAAATCACCAATGATGAATTTTTTGCTGTCAGAAGTACGATATAAAGGATATCCATTGCCATTTGGCGTATTTACGTCTTGTGCATAAGTAGAGTCTGATAATTGCCATGAGCGGTTTTTAACATTATCGCCAGGAGTTACATCGCTACCAGCAGCGGAAGAAATGGTATAAACGGCATTGTAGTTACCTTTTGCAGATGGTAAATAATCACCATAGAAGTTTCCACCAACATAAGAGAAAGTATCAACACCGGAATAAACAGTACCTAAAGCAGGATTTGTATTTCCTGAAAAACTACCGGCACCAGTAATGCTAACATTCATAACCAAATTGTTACAAATATTACCACCTTCATTGAAATATTCACCTGTGAAGTTAATAGTATCCGCTTGAGAAACAGGGATTTGATCATACTCCATATCATACACATCAACGATACGAATATCATCTGTCGCAGGAGAAGCATAAACGGTTACATCATCTACCATCCAGTAGTAGTAATCACCATCCCAATAGAAACCAACTTTTACATTAGATTGGTTAGCAGCTACAGATGAAATGTTGATATCAACTAAGTCATTTGTTCCGGTTGCAGCATTTGCAGCAATTGAGGTGTTAACCGGAAAAGAGGTCCATGATAAACCACCATCGTTACTAACAATCACATAACAATCAGCTTGGAAATTACGGAAAAACTGAGAAAATTTAATACGTACAGAAGCTTGACCACTACAGTTAATAACCGGAGATTCTAATGAAGCTTGTTGTGGTGAAGGTGCAGGACCATGACCGAACCATGCAGAGTTTGCATTCGAAGGATCAGGCATGTTTCCATTATCCAAAGAGTCAGAATCTAAAATCATGAAACCTGTAGCAGCAGTAGCCGAGGTAATCGGATTGTTAGGAGAAGCATAAAAACCATTACTTCCGTTTAAATCCCATTTCCAAATTGCATTAGCGCTGGCTGCACCGTTAGAAGTTCCACCCGGTGTGGCCCAACCTTGTACTCCACCTGTAAAATCGGCAGAATAAATAACTGCTTGCGCCTGTACATTCATCCAAGCACCTACAGCAATACATAAGCTTAGTAGTGTTTTTTTCATTGTATTTGTTTGTTAATTGTTTTGTTTATTGTTTGAAATGTAAAAATAGTAACTATTCAATAGTTTGCAAGTTTTTTATTTGCACTATTTAGTTAAAAGACGATAATAATTGCCAAGTGGTTGCATGCCCCTATTAATTCGTTTGATAGGCTTTAAAACAATGCCGACATAATGGTTCGTAATTGTTTTTTGCTCCCAATAAAATGGTTTCGGTTTGTTGCACTTTTCGGTGACTGAAATTAGCAATACTTCCGCAATTGACACAAATGGCGTGCACTTTTGTTATGTATTCTGCCTTAGCCAGTAAAGCGGGCATAACCCCAAAGGGTTTTCCTAAAAAGTCCATGTCTAATCCGGCAATTATTACCCGTACT
>JAHEYX010000037.1 GCA_023251415.1 Chitinophagales bacterium | reverse complement strand
TTACTCCGATTAATCATGCACCAATTGCTAATAATAACAGTGCTTCTACAACTAGTACAACACCAGTTACTATTAATGTAATTAGTAATGATGCAGATCCAGATACAGATCCATTCCAAATTACAGGTATACTTGGAATTCCTACGGCACAAAACGGTACTGCAACATTTAATGCAGCAACCGGTACCGTTACATATATTCCAAATGCCGGATTTAGCGGTATCGATAGCTTCCAATACATCATTAGCGATAACAGTTTATATCCTATACATGTATTAAGTGATACTGCTTGGGTTTATATCACAGTTTCTACACCATTAGAAATTAAAGCAAATTGGGATCATGCATCAACACCTGAGGATGTTGCTGTGAATATTCCAGTTACGACTAATGATGTGTTGGCTCCAGGCAATACAGGTACAATAACAATTACGGCTCAACCATTACATGGCACTGCAGTTAGTATTTCAAATAATATTGTATATACTCCAAATGCAAACTACCATGGTCTAGATACATTAGTATACAACTTATGTTATACCAGCACCAGCGTTTGTGATACTGCGTTAGTTATCATTACTATTCAACCGATGAATGATAAACCGGTTGCTGTAAATGATGTGGTTGCTACATCAGTGAATACTCCGGTATTAATCAATGTATTGAATAATGATTCTGATCCGGATATTTCAAACGTATTCCCAGAAGGTAATGTGCTTACCGTTTCAGCTAATACGGGTATCTTAACACCAAGTAATGGTACTATAGTGGTGAATTCATCAACAGGTGTGATTACCTATATTCCGAACACCGGTTACCAAGGCGTTGATAGTTTCGAATACATTATTTGTGATAACGGAACTCCAACTTTATGTGATACTGCTAAAGTTTATGTTAATGTAATTCCTCTTGCCAGCTCTGTTGTTGCAAACTATGATCATGGAACAACAAATGAGGATACTCCAATTATCATAAATATTAATGCTAACGATGTTACGACCTCATTGCCTACTACAAATACGATAATCACTAATCCTGCTCATGGTTCTATTATCTTAATGAGTTCAGGTGCAATAACCTATATTCCAAATCCGAATTTCCATGGATTAGATACGCTGGTTTATAATTATTGCTTATTAGGTTCTAGTGTTTGTGATACTGCAATTGTGTTAATCAATGTATTACCAATCAATGATCCTATCAATGCAAACAATGACTTTGCAAATGGTAACCCAGGTAATCCAATATTAACAACTGTGGTAACAACAAATGATGCTGATCCTGACGGAACAATTTTACCGGAAGGAAACGTTTCTACTGCAACAATTACTTACGGACCTATTAATGCATTGCATGGTTCTGTTACATTCAATTCTTTAACGAATGTATTTACTTGGACTCCGAACTCCGGCTTTACCGCTACCGGTTCTAATGTAGATAGCTTCCAATATACCATTTGTGATAATGGAGCTCCGAACTACTGTGATGTTGCATGGGTTTACATTTCTATCAGTAATTGTACATTAGGCGCAGAAGCTGGTTTACATCAAAATATCTGCTTAGGTAACTCCGCTAATATTGGTGGTAACCCTGCAACAGGCTTAGGTGGTACCGGAAATTATACTTACAGCTGGTTTAATCCTGCAGGGGTATTAATTGACTCTGTGGCTAATCCAAATGTAACGCCTCAAGTAACTACAGTTTATACTGTTGTGGTAACTGATGGTAGCAATTGCGTAGCTACAGATACTGTAACCGTAGCGATCAAACCTATTCCGGTATTGTCGTTCAACTTTGATTCTGTATTGTGTTCTGCTTCCAGTCCGGTTGCCTTAATCGGATCTCCAGCAGGTGGCTACTTTACAGGTATCGGAGTACAACAAGTTGGTGCAGCATATCAATTTAATCCTGCAATAGTGCAAATTGATACACCAATAACAGTTACATATATTGTTAATAGCAATGGCTGTATTTACAGTTACGCTCAATCTGTAGTGGTTTATGCCTCTCCAATTGCAAATGCCGGCCCGGATGTTATTATCTGTCCTTCGCATGGTATAACTTCTGCTCAATTGCATGCAAGTGGTGGTACTAGTTACAGTTGGTCTCCGGCTCCGGGATTAAGTGATACTACTATTGCCGACCCAATTGCTTCACCAACCGTAACCACTATCTACACAGTTACCGTAACAAGCAACGGCTGTAGCTCTACCGATAACATTACTGTTTCAATGTGCGTGGATACTATAGTTACACCGCGTGTAGTTGCAATAAATGATCTGGCTACAACCAACAGTAATTCACCGGTAAGCATCAATGTATTGAGTAATGATTCATCTTCAATTAACTTGAACGATCATATTCATATTAGCATACAAAGTAACCCACATAATGGTTTGGCGATAGTTCAAAACAATGCTATCATCTATACACCTAATAATGGATTCATTGGTATTGATACCTTCTTCTATACATTATGTGATTCATTAGGTGCTCAACCATATTGTGATGATGCCATGGTTATTGTAACAATTCGTCCACAAGCTAATACAGATATCTTCGGATCTATTGGTAGCCCAATATTATGTGGTGATACCTTGTTAAATGTGTTAAGCAATGATCTCATAGGAATTAATAATACTGTTGCTATTAAAGTTATAGCCGGACCTGATAAAGGACATATTACAATTGATAAGAATTGGAATATCATTTATACTCCGGTAAGTAATTATGACGGCAAGGATGTATTTACCTACGAATTAAGCGTTAACGGATTATTAGATACAGCTACAGTTACATTACAAGTGAATTGTTCTGCCGCTCCTCCTTGTGAAATTCCAAATGGTATTTCTCCTAATGGCGACGGAAACAACCAAACCTTCGTAATTGAATGTATCAATAATTATCCGGGCAACGAATTGACCATCTATAACCGTTGGGGTAATGAAGTGTTCAGAGCGAAAAATTATCAAAACGATTGGGATGCTCGATACAAAGGTCAAGATTTACCTGATGGTACCTACTTCTATCATATCCAATTTAATGATGGAGTAACTCCGGATAAGTCAGGCTTCGTTGTTGTTCACCGTTAAAATAAATTAGATAAAAACGGATTGAAATGAAAAACGTTTCAATCCGTTTTATCTTAACTTTTATAATATTCAAAACATGAAAAAACTTTTTTTAAGTATACTTTTAGCCGGAAGCTTGTTGGCCGCCAAAGCACAACAAGACCCGCAATACACCATGTACATGTTTAATCAATTGGCGCTTAACCCGGCTTATGCGGGCAGTCGTGGTTGTTTGAGTAGCACTGTTCATTACCGTACACAATGGGTTGGTGTTGAAGGTGCGCCTAAGACCTTGAGTTTTGGTGTGCATTCACCACTTAAGAAAGATCATATTGCACTCGGCTTACAAGTAGTGAACGATCAAATTGGTGTTACTAAAACTACCAATATAGCCGGTTCTTATGCTTATCGTATTGCCGTTGGTAAACGTGCTAAACTTGCTATTGGTTTACAAGCTATACTAACGAATTACGCCAATCAGTTAACTAAAGTAACCACTTCTATTTTAAATGATGCGCCGTTTCAATTAAACGAATCATTGGTATTGCCAAACTTCGGAGCCGGTGCTTATTTCAATACAGAAAACTCTTATATTGGATTAACTATACCGCATTTAATCAATAATAATTTAGAGAAGAAATCGAATAACGTAATTAATGAAATTCAAGCAAAACAATTCCGTCACTTGTTTTTAATGGCCGGAACGGTAGTGCCTTTGAACGACTTCATTAAATTGAAACCAAGCGGAATTTTAAAGTTTGCTGCTAATTCGCCGGTTGAAGTAGATGCTAATGCCAGTTTGCTATTCTATGATGCATTATGGATTGGAGCTACTTGGAGAAGTGATGTAAGCGCAGTAAGAAAAAAATTAACTGAAAGTATGGATTTTGTAGTCATCTATGAATTGAACAAAAAGATGCGTGTTGGTGTAGCTTATGATCAAACTTTATCTGATATACGTTCGGTACAAAAAGGATCTTATGAATTTTTAGTCGGCTACGACTTTATGAAAGAACCATTAAAAATGCTAACCCCTCGTTATTTCTAATTAATAAAAAATTATAACCGGTAAAAATCAATCAATCCCCATATGACTTATTTTAAAAAGCTGTTAATAGCCCTACTGTTACTGCTTGGTGCCAATTCCCCACAATTTGCTCAAACTGCAGGCTCTGACTTAAAGACCGCTAATCAATTGTATGATCGATATGCCTATACACCGGCTATCGATTATTATAAAAAAGTATTAGCGCGTGGCGATAATTGGGAAGCCAAATCGAAACTTGCCGATTGTTATCGAAAAATTAATGACCCATTAAACGCGGAGTTTTACTATGCACAGGTAATTCTGAATCCGCAGGCTACTCCTGAGCAAAAATTGTATTATGCTCAAATGTTGCAACAAAACGGTAAATATCCGGAAGCCAAACAATGGTATGCCGAATTTTCACGCTTGCAACCAAACGATAAACGCGGAGCCAACGGTATTAAAGCTTGCGATCAAATTGCAACATACATTAAGGACAGCGCCTTGATTCGTGTTAAATACATGCCGTTTAACAGCGAAAACAGTGATATTACCCCTTCTTATTTCCAAGACGGTGTGGTGTTTGCCAGTGATCGTAAAATTCCGGCTACCAAAAACACTTATGAATGGACCGGTGCTCCGTTCTTAAGTTTCTATTTCGTAAAGAAAACCGGCGATGAATATGGTGCTCCTGCAATTTGGTTTGGTAAAGCCAATAACAAATATCACGAAGCCGGTGCTACTTATACCAAAGGATTGGATGAAATGTATTTTACGCGTGTTAACATAAACAATGGTAAAACGCATTACAGTAGCGATAAAACTATTAAATTGAAAATCTATCACCGTACACGCCAAGGGGAAGGCTGGAGTGATGTCAATGAGTTTCCGTATAATAGCAATGAATTCAGTACCGGACATCCAACATTATCTTTAGATGGTCAATACTTGTATTTCGCCAGTGACCGTCCGGGAGGTTATGGTGGTGTAGATATCTACATGTGTAAACGTGAAGGGGATAGTTGGAGTTTGCCTCAAAATTTAGGACCTAGCATCAATACCGAAGGAAATGAAATGTTTCCGTTTATCAGCAAAGACAATAAACTGTATTTTGCCAGTAACGGGCATAGTGGTATGGGCGGCTTGGACATCTTTGTAAGTACGAATCAAAACGGACAATGGAGTACTCCGAAAAACATGGGCGCACCAATAAACAGTAGCCGCGATGATTTTAGTTTAACCACTGATAATGGCGCTGAAGGTTATTTTGCCAGTAATCGTAGAGGTAGCGATGATATATACAGCTACAACAAAACCTGTATCCAATTGAATGGATTGGTTTATGATGAAAAAACCGGCGATCCGATTGATATGGCTAGTGTTAAAGTGATTGATTTAGGAACACAAAAAGAAGTTAAAACAACAGATGCCAATGGTAAATTTAACTTGTGCTTGAGTGCCGAACACGATTATGAATTTATTGCCATGAAAGATGGCTATATCGAAAACAAAGCACGTTTAAGCACTGTTGGTTTTACCGGAGACCAAATGGAAGTAAAAATTCCTTTAGGAAAAGAAGCGGTATTTGATTTGAAAGGGAAAGTTTATAATGAATCAACCAAGTTGCCTATGGCCGGTGTTAAAGTTCGTTTATTAAACTTATGTGATAATAAAACAACAGAAATAATAACAGGCGAGGATGGTAAATATTCCTTTAAATTACAAGCCGAATGCAAGTACAAAGTAACTGCTGAAAAAGAAGGTTGTGGTGCAAACACTCAAGAAAAATCAACGATTGGGTTAAAAACCAGTCAAACTCTTTACTTAGACTTCGGTATGTTATGTACCGGTGATATCGTTAAAATTGACAATATTTATTACGATTTGGATAAAGCCAATATCCGTCCGGATGCCGCACGTGAATTGGATAAAACGATCGCAATTATGAATCAATATCCAACAATGAAAATTGAATTAAGAAGTCATACCGATTGTCGTGCTCCGGATGAGTACAACTTGAGCTTGTCACAACGTCGTGCGCAAAGTGCCGTAAACTATTTGATTAGTAAAGGGGTGGCTAAAGAGCGTATGAAAGCTACCGGTTATGGTGAAACTTTACCTGTAAATCGTTGTGTGGATGGCGTTCAATGTACAGATGCAGAACATCAAGCCAATCGTAGAACAGAATTTAAAATCTTGAGTTTCTAAAAAATAAGTTACCTATAAAACCACTATATTATGGCTGCAACTTTTTTAGTATTAGCAATTGTATTTTTATTAATCATAGGAATCGCTATTTTAATGATAGCTAGCCAATGGAAATTATTTACTATGGCAGGTAAACCCGGTTGGGCAGCTATAGTACCTGTTTACAATATGGTTATAATGTTAGAAATAGCAGAAAAGCCCATTTGGTGGTTATTGTTGATGTTTGTTGTTCCGATAATCGGAATCATTTGGTATATTAAAACATTATACGCTTTTGCTCAAAAATTTGGAAAGGATGCCGGATTCACTGCAGGATTATTTTTATTGCCTGTAATTTTTTGGCCACTGCTTGCTTTTAGTAGTTCAACCCAATATAAGGGGTATACTCCCGGTGTTGATACACTTGATGGTAATTTTACAGCTAACTCTAACTAAATTTCTAACGGCAACGCTGATTGAACCTTATGTTTACTTTTATAACTTATCAAGTTTCAAAAAGGGTTGCCGTTATTACGTTAAATCGACCGGAAAAACGTAATGCTTTACATCCGGATGTTGTAAGTGAATTAATCACCGCGTTTGATACAGCAAGGGAAGATGAATCTGTAAAGGTAATTGTATTAAAAGCCAACGGAGAAGCCTTTTGCGCAGGTGCTGATTTAGCTTATCTACAACAATTACAACAAAACACTTTCGAAGAAAACCTAGCCGATTCGCGCCATTTAAAACGTTTGTTTGAATTAATTTACAATCATCCTAAAGTGGTGATAGCTCAAATCGAAGGACATGCCTTAGCGGGCGGTTGTGGTTTAGCCACCGTATGCGATTTTGCATTCGCCATACCGGAAGCAAAATTCGGATTTACAGAAGTTAAAATAGGTTTTATTCCGGCTATCGTAATGGTATTTTTGCTTCGTAAAACAACCGAAAAAAAAGCGAAAGAACTATTACTTACCGGAAATCTAATTAGCGCTCAAGAAGCAGTTAATTATGGAATAATAACCAAAGTAGTAGATAAAGAAGCGATAGCTGCAAGTGTGAATGAATTTATTAGTAATTTACTTCATCAAACTTCAGCCACTTCATTGACGATTACTAAACAAATGATAGCCGCGGTACAACACCTGAGCGTAGAAGAGGCACTTGAGTATGCAGCTCAACAGAATGCAAAAGCCCGAGAAGGAGCTGATTGTAAAAAGGGAATTGCTGCATTTCTAAATAAAGAAAAACTAAATTGGTAAAATTATGAAATCAATACTTTTTAACATCGTTCTATTGTTTTCTTTTATTCCATTAATTAAAGGCCAGGAAGTTGAAACAGATTTGAATAAACTATTTGGATACGTTGTTGCTGATTCTTCAACACATTACGAAATCAATTATTCGATAGTTCCTGAACGATCGAAGTTCAATGCCATGCCTGCAACTGCAGTTTCTGATTTTATTAAAAGTGCAGGTATTACCATTAAACATACTGAGCTGATAGATCAAGCAACGTATTTTACAAAATCCGAAAAATTTACGATTTGGGAAGCAACTGCTACTGATTCGAAAAATATAATTGAATTTACGCAAGGAGAATTAAGTTATAAATGCCAATTTGATAAGCACACTAAATTGGATTTTTGCAGTACCTTAAAAATGGATAAAGAATCTATTGGTAAAAATGAATTTTGGGGACTCCTAGCTTTCGAATATGCCTTTTTTAATAAAGAGAAGCGTGAAACAGCTCAATTCATTACTAACGCTCCATTATCGAACAGTATTTTTAATCTTTTCTTTTGCAATCTAGTTCCGCAAAGTTTTCCAACCGCCTTTACCATTACCATTAATCACAATCAATTGTATTTTAAGTTGAATAAAGTAAAATTGAATCAAAGTGCAGATTTTATTCAACCGGTAAATTATAACGACATTAAAGCAGTTGAAACACCAATTAATCAGCTTTTAGTTCATTTCATCGAAAACAAGTAAGCATTGGTTAATTGCTTGGCAGTGCATCTTTTAAGTTATTCACTGGCTATTTGCTTCCAATGTTCGAGTAATTCAGCTTTTTCAGCTTGAAACAAGTGTTGGTAATCGATAGTGTTTTTCTGGCGAAAAGCTTCGTACAAGGTAACTGCACAAGCAACTGATATGTTCAAACTGCTGATCATACCAATTTGCGGAATAATAAAATTACCATCGCATAAAGCTCTTAATTCCTCACTTACGCCATCGTGTTCATTCCCAAAAACCAAGGCCATTTTTTCCTTAAAATCTAGCTCATAAATGGAATGCGCTTCACTGTTCAAGTGCGTACAATACATGTTTTGGTATTTTGCCTTAACAACAGGGATGCACTCTTCAATGCTTTTGAAGGCATTTACCTTAACCCATTTATTAGCACTAGACGACGATTTTTTACCCAAACGATTGCTCCATTTGATTTTACTGTCGATGGTGAAAATTTCGTAAATACCCACCGCATCGCATGTTCGAAGCACCGCTGCAATATTATGCGGATCATGCACGTTCTCTAATACAACCGTTAGGTCGAAACGTCTGGAATTGGCAACGCGTGTGATTTTTTCAGTTCGTTCTGGTGTCATAGTTCAAATTTGAACCGCAAAAGTAACAATCTTGAATAGCTTGTTAAATTATTCTTCAATGCTTCTTTAAAACAAAAGTCCGTTATAACTTACAGCATCAAATAGAATCCCCAATTATGAAAAAATTTCTGAAAATTGCCGCACTTGTAGTTGTAGTCCTTTTATTAGCTTTAATAAGTGTTCCTTTTCTATTCAAAGGTAAAATAATAGCCAAAGTAAAGAGCACCATCAATGAACAAGTGAACGCTGAAGTTAATTTTGGTGAATTTGATTTAAGCATCATCAAACATTTTCCGAAATTAACGTTTACGCTGAACGATTTAAGTGTAGTGGGTAAAGATCAATTCAAAGGCGACACTTTGGTTGCGATGAAGCAATTTGAAGTAGCACTTAATTTAATGAGTGTACTAAATGGTGATTATACTATCCAATCGCTTTATTTACGCACTCCTCGAATTCATGCCATCGTGTTGGAAAATGGCAAAGCCAATTGGGATATTATGAAACCCGGTGATTCTACTAAAACCGGTACAAGTGAAGAAAGCAAACCGTTTAAAATGAAGTTAAGTCATTATGGAATTAGTGATGGTTTTGTGGAATATACTGATAAGCAAGGAAAAATGTATGCCTTAATCAATCAGTTGAATCACGAAGGTAGCGGTGATTTTACCAGCGACTTATTTAATTTCGATACTAAAACTACTATTGAACAACTCACCTATACTTATGAAGGCATCACGTATTTGAAAAAAGTGAAGACCATTTATAATGCTGTTATTGCAATTGATAATAAAGCAAGTAAATACACCTTCAAGGAAAATGATTTAGTGCTTAATGCCCTGCATTTAAGTTTTAACGGCTGGTTAGCCATGCCTAAGGATGATATCGACATGGATATCACTTTTAAAACGCCATCAACCGATTTCAAAACCTTATTCTCCTTGGTGCCGGGTGCTTATACGAAAGATTATGAAAACGTAAAATCCAGTGGTACTATGGCTTTCGACGGCTTCGTTAAAGGCACTTACAACGATACCAAAATGCCGGCTTGGAAAGTAACAGTTCTCGCTAAAAACGGGAAAGTGCAATATCCTTCTTTACCACAAGCCATTCAAAACATCAATATGGACTTAACAGCTTCGTGTGCAGATGGTAATATGGATAACATGCTCATTGCTATTAAAAACGGGCACTTTGAAATGGGATCGGCGCCGTTTGATTTTAACCTCGTTTTTGCTCAACCAATGACAGCCATGAACATTGATATGAAAGCTAAAGGCAAACTCAATTTAGCCGAAGTAAATAAAATGTTCCCCATGGAAGGGGTAACTACTTTAGACGGGTTATTGAATGCGGATATTAGCGCTAAAGGTAGTATAGCTGCCGCTCAAGCGAAGAAGTTTGATCAGTTTTATGCAGATGGTTTAATTGAATTAAGCAATATGCATTATGCCAGCAAAGATTTTGACAAAGGCGTAAGCATTAACACCATGCGCATGTTATTTAATCCTAAAGATGTAAAATTAGAAACTTTTACCGGAAAGGTTAGCAAAATGAATATTGAAGCCAATGGCAGCTTGGATAATGTATTGGCTTACGTATTAAACAACCAAACGATTGGAGGTAAATTGGTGGTACAAATTGATGAATTGAATGTAGATGAATGGATGACACCAACAGCAACTCCCGATCCAAAAGCCGGTGCTGCTCCTGCTGCTAAAAGCGAAGTGTTCAAAGTGCCTGCGAATATCCGTTTCGACATGCTTGCTAAAATTGGCAAATTGCATTACGATAAAATCAACATGACCGCTGTTTCAGGCGGTGTTCAAATTGCAGATGAGAAAATGACTTTACAAGATTTACAAGCTAATCTGATGCAAGGCAGCATGCGTGTGAGTGGAAGCTATGCTACAAAAAATGTTAAATTACCGGATATCGATTTAAGTTACGACATTAAAGATTGGGATATTAAAAGCTCGTTTGATGCCTTTAATACCGTTAAAAAAATTGCACCGATTGCTGAATACATGAAAGGTAAATTTTCCACTACCCTCAGTATGGTTGGTAAGATGAATGCTGATATGAGTCCGGAATTAAACTCAATTACCGGTAAAGGCTATTTTACCATCTTCAATGGTAGTATTGCCAACTTTAAACCGATTCAAAAAATTGCTGAAGTATTGCAAATTTCATCGATTGGCGAATACCAAGTGCCGGATTTAAAAACTTGGTTTAGCATTAATAACGGACGTATTACCGTTGAACCTTTTACCATTAAATCAAAAGATATGATCATGGGAATTAACGGTTCTCAAGGTTTAGATCAAAGCATTGATTATACCATTCACATGGACATTCCGCGCAGTAAAATGGGTAGTGCAGCTAATGCGATGATTGATAAAGCAGTTGGATTAGCCAATAGTAAAGGAGCGAATTTTAAAGCCGATGAACGTATTAAATTTGATGTATTATTGGGAGGTACGCTTACTAATCCTGCTGTTAAAACAGGACTGAAAGATGCACTTAAAAATAAAGCTGATGATTTAAAAGACATGGCTAAAGCGGAATTGGAAAAGAAAAAGAAAGAAGCAGAGGATAAAGCCAAAGCGGAAATTGAGAAACAAAAGAAAGAAGCGGAAGACAAGGCTAAAGCGGAAATCGAGAAACAGAAAAAAGCAGCAGCGGATAAAGCAAATGCAGAAGCCGATAAAGCTAAAAAAGAAGCGGAAGCCAAAGCTAAAGCCGCCGCCGATAAATTAAAAGCAGATGCCGATGCAAAAGCAAAAGCCGAAGCTGAAAAATTGAAAAAGAAAGGGAAAGACGCTATCAATAATTTATTTAAGAAATAGGTATTGCCTCGTGTTGCTGGAGTGATTAATTCAGTTTGCAAACTGAATTAATTAAAGTATTTTCACAAAAAATAATACTATGGCCTACACCCGTTTGTTTGATATTTTGCCACATCAATTGCAAAACCACCCTAAAGCGGATTGTTTAGCATACAAGCAAAATGGAACATGGAAAAAATTTAGTACTGCTGAAACAGTTGCAATTATTCAGCAATTAAGTAAAGGTTTGTATGCACTGGGTTGTCGAACCAATCGAAATGATGAACTTAAAGATAAAGTAGCATTAATCAGCAACAACCGACCGGAATGGAATTTTTTAGACAATGCCTTGTTGCGCATCGGAGTTGTGAATGTTCCCATCTACCCTACTATCACCGATGAAGAAATGCAATACATCTTCAACGATGCCGGAATTAAATATGCTTTTGTAAGTGATGAAGCGCTGTATAAAAAAGTTGTAGCGTTGAAAGCACATGTTCCTACATTGTTGGAAGTATATACTTTTAATCCGGTTGCCGGAGCTAAACATTACGATGAAGTGCTGCAATTGGGAGCAAGTGTAGGTGATGAAACCGTTAATCAAATTGCCGATCAAATTGTACCTGAAGATTTGGCTACCATTATTTATACCTCAGGCACTACTGGTAAACCAAAAGGAGTGATGTTAAGTCATCACAACATCATTTCAAATTTGGAAGCTTGTGTTCCCATTTTATTGGTTCCATTAAACGATCAACATCGAGCCTTGAGTTTCTTGCCGCTTTGCCATATTTTTGAACGTATGGTGAGTTATTTATTAATGACTTCGGGTATCAGTATTTACTATGCCGAGAGCATGGATACGATTGGCGATAATATCAAAGAAATTCATCCACATGTATTTACAACAGTGCCGCGTTTATTAGAAAAAGTGTATGACCGTATAGTAGCCACCGGTTCGCAGTTAACAGGCATTAAGAAAGCCTTGTTTTTCTGGGCGCTGAATTTAGGATTACGCTACGATCATGATGGCGCAAATGGAGCATGGTATAATTTCCAATTAAGCATTGCCGATAAATTAATTTTTAAAAAATGGCGCGAAGCCTTAGGTAACGAAGTAAAAATTATTGTTTCGGGAGGTGCAGCATTACAACCTCGATTAGCGCGTGTATTTACTGCTGCAGGTGTTCGTGTTTTAGAAGGTTACGGCTTAACAGAAACTTCGCCGGTTGTAGCGGTTAATCGTCCGATACCGCATGGCTCCTGCTTTACCACTGTAGGACCTATTATCGACAATATACAACTGAAATTTGAAGCCGATGGTGAAATTTGTATCAAAGGACCAAGCATTATGAAGGGCTACTATAAACGCGATGATTTAACCAAAGAAGTGATTGATGCTGATGGTTTTTTTCATACCGGTGATATTGGCGAATGGGTTCAGGATAAATACTTGAAAATTACTGATCGTAAAAAGGAATTATTTAAAACAAGTGGGGGCAAATATGTTGCACCGCAAGTAATCGAAAACAAACTAAAAGAATCGGCTTATATCGAACAAATCATGATTATTGGCAATGGCATGAAATACGTGAGTGCTTTGATAGTTCCGGCTTTTGCAGCTTTAAAAACTTGGAGTGTAGCGCAAAAAATTAATTGCAACACCAATGAAGAGTTGATTAAACACCCTCAAGTACTTGCTTTATTTAACAAGATTGTAAATGATATGAATGCCACTTTCAATCATGTGGAGCAAATCAAACGCTTTGAATTGTTGGCACATGAGTGGACTATACAAAGCGGCGAATTAACCCCTACACTGAAACTAAAACGAAAAATATTATTGGAACGCAATGCTGCATTGATTGATGCAATGTATGCCAAAGCCGAAGCTTAACATGAATTTTCAATCCCTTACTGCCGATTTGTTAGCACAGTTTAAACAACTACTCGGTGCTGCTTATGTATTAACAGATGACGCCACTTTGCGCACGAATGCCAGTGATGAAACCGAAGATTTGGTGTATTATCCGGAAGTGGTTTTGTTGCCTCGAACCACTGCAGAAGTAAGCGCAATTTTAAAAATTTGCAATACCCATGGCATTCCGGTTACTGCACGTGGAGCCGGTACCGGATTGAGCGGTGGCGCACTTCCAATTCATGGTGGGGTGGTCTTGAACATGAAACGCTTTAATGAAATTTTAGTTATCGATGAACGTAATCACCAGGTTACAGTTGAGCCCGGTGTAATTACACAAGTATTGCAAGATGCGGTACGTGCAAAAGGCTTATTCTATCCACCCGATCCTGCCAGTAAAGGCTCTTGTTTTATTGGTGGTAATGTAAGCGAAAATAGCGGAGGACCTAAAGCCGTGAAGTATGGTGTGGTGAAAGATTATGTGTTGAATTTAGAAGTGGTAATGGCTAACGGCGATGTAATTTGGACCGGTGCAAACGTGTTAAAAAATGCAACCGGATTTAACTTAACGCAGTTGATGGTTGGTAGCGAAGGTTTATTGGGTATCATCACTAAAATTGTATTGCGTTTAATCCCCTACCCTGAAAAAAATAAATTACTATTAGCTCCTTTTCAATCGGCGGAGCGGGCTTGCGA
>JAHEYX010000330.1 GCA_023251415.1 Chitinophagales bacterium | reverse complement strand
AAAGAAATGGCTAAACTTAGTGGAACTAAGGTTTTAGTATTAAATGCACTTCGTCACGAAACGCATATATCACATTTTACGTTACAAGAAGCACTCGCAATTGCAAAAACAGTTGGGGCTGAAAAAACCTATCTCACTCATTTAAGTCACCAAATGGGTTTACACCAAGAAGTGGCTAAAACATTACCTGACAACGTGGCTTTAGCGTATGATGGTTTAACAATTGAAGTAGATTAATCCAACTTCAATACGGCCATGAATGCCGATTGTGGAATCTCCACCGTTCCAATTTGCTTCATCTTCTTCTTTCCTTCTTTTTGCTTTTCTAATAGTTTACGTTTACGTGAAATGTCCCCTCCATAACATTTTGCGGTTACATCTTTACGCAAAGCACTAATAGTTTCACGCGCAATAACTTTAGCTCCAATGGCAGCTTGAATGGCGATTTGGAATTGCTGACGAGGTAATAATTCTTTCAGCTTTTCACAAATTTGCTTACCAAATTCGTAGGCACGACTTTGGTGAATTAAAGCGCTAAGCGGATCAACATTTTCACCGTTCAATTTCAAATCCATCTTAACAATTGTTGCTTCCTTATAACCGGTTGGATGATAGTCGAATGAAGCATAACCGCGACTGATAGATTTTAATTTATCGTAAAAATCAAACACGATTTCTGCTAATGGCAGTTCGAAAATCATTTCGATGCGAGTGGTTGTTAAATACGTTTGGTTGAGAATTATACCGCGTTTATCCATACACAACTTCATGATTGGACCGATATAATCCGGTTTAGTAATGATGGAGGCTTGTATATAAGGTTCTTCACAATAATCTAAACGACCCGGATCAGGAAATTCGGAAGGGTTATTTACGATATGTAACTCCCCATCCGATGTGTAGGCTTTATAAGATACGTTCGGAATAGTTGTTATAACTGTCATGTTAAACTCACGTTCCAATCGTTCTTGCACAATTTCCATGTGCAATAAACCCAAAAATCCACAACGGAAACCGAAACCTAATGCAGCAGAACTTTCCGGTTCATACACTAAAGAGGCATCATTCAATTTTAATTTATCGATACTTTCGCGTAATTCTTGATAATCATCGGTATCAATAGGATAAACACCGGCAAATACCATTGGTTTAACTTCTTCAAACCCTTGTATTGCTTCTGCGCAAGGATTATCTAACACAGTAATGGTATCCCCCACTTTTACTTCACTAGAATCTTTAATACCGGTTATGATATAACCCACATCACCACTACTTAAAGTATTCTGTGGAAAAAGTTTCAATTTTAACACCCCAACTTCATCGGCATAATATTCCATTCCGGTATTCACGAACTTTACTTTATCTCCTTTTTTAAGCGTTCCATTAACTATTTTGAAATAGGCAATAATTCCTCTAAAACTATTGTAAACCGAATCGAAGATAAGTGCTTGTAAAGGAGCGGCAGGATCGCCTTTCGGTGGTTCTATTCGTTCGATAATTTGTTCTAAAATTTCCGGAACCCCCTGACCGGTTTTACCACTAGCCAGCATGATAGAGTCACGTTCAATTCCAATTAAATCAACGATTTGATCTTTTACTTCTTCGATCATAGCCCCGTCCATATCGATTTTATTCAATACCGGAATAATTTGGAGCCCACTATCTAAGGCTAAATATAAGTTAGAAATGGTTTGTGCTTGAATTCCTTGCGTAGCGTCAACCAACAACAGCGCACCTTCACAAGCGGCAATTGCGCGACTTACTTCATAACTAAAATCCACATGGCCCGGCGTGTCAATCAAATTAAGGATATACCGTTCTTTTTTGTAGATATAGTCCATTTGTATGGCATGGCTCTTAATGGTAATTCCTCTTTCCTTTTCCAAATCCATATCATCCAATACCTGATTCTGCATTTCACGCTCGGTAATGGTTTTGGTTGTTTCCAATAACCGATCAGCCAAGGTGCTTTTACCGTGATCAATATGTGCAATAATGCAAAAATTTCTAATATATTTCATTTCCATAAACAGAAGTAGGCTTTTTAAAGGCCTGCAAAAGTAGTAATAATTTATGAGTGACCGTAATGAATACACGACGATACTGCAATAAATATTTAAATCGGTTGTTTTGAGATTAGCAAAAGTAATTTACATTTATGGGCTGAAAAAAGGCAGGTCATTTGGCTTTTGAACGCTATTGGCACTACTATTGAATGGAATCAGCAATTAACAATTAAAATTATTTATATGAAAAAGCAATTCGTTATAGGTTTGTGGGTGTTAGTAGTGATAATTAGCAGTATGCAACTCGCAACTGCTCAAACACAAAGCGGTACTACGGCCAAAAAAGCTACAACTAGTACACCTGCTCCCAAAAAAGATGCAAAAAAACAAGTAAAAGCAGTAAAGCAAGAGCACAAACAAGACGTTAAAACCAAAAAAGCTGTTGTAAAAAAAGAAGTTCAAGAGCACAAAGAAGCCGTAAAAACGGAGAAGAAAGATGTAAAAGCTGCCAAACAAGATGGCAAACAAGAGGTTAAGGCTGCTAAAGAGGATGTTAAGAAAGCCAAAGAAGAAAAAAAAGAAGCCGTAAAAGCCGAGAAAAAAGAAGTGAAGAAAACCACTGAAACAAAACCCGAAGTAAAACCAACTGATGAAGTGGATAAGTCATTGAAAGGGCCAAACGGTGAAACAGTTTATATCGGGCCGCGTGGAGGCAAATATTACATCAACAAAAATGGCCTTAAAACATACATCACTCCGGATGATAAATAAGCCAATTTAAAGTAAACAAAAAAGCCCCGCTTAGTTTTAAGCGGGGCTTTTTATTTGAAAGCTGTACTATTATTTTTTCTTGATTAAAACTTCATCAATCATACCATAGGTTTTAGCTTCTTCGGCTGTCATCCAGTAGTCACGATCACTGTTTTTCTCTACTTCTTCGTATGTTTTACCGCTGTGCGTTGCGATAATATCATACAATTCTTTCTTTAATTTAAGAATTTCGCGAGCGGTAATTTCGATATCACTGGCTTGTCCTTCAGCTCCACCAAGAGGTTGGTGAATCATGATACGGCTGTGTTTTAATGCCGTACGTTTTTTATTTGCCCCTGCACAAAGCAATACAGCAGCCATTGAAGCAGCCAATCCGGTACAAATCGTAGCAACATCGCAATTAATGTATTGCATGGTATCGTAAATACCCAAACCTGCATAAACAGAACCGCCCGGGCTGTTTACGTAAATTTGAATGTCTCTTTTAGAGTCGGTCGATTCAAGAAAAAGCAATTGTGCTTGAATAATATTGGCTACATAATCATTGATGCCTTCCCCCATAAAAATAATACGATCCATCATTAAGCGACTAAACACATCCATACTGGCAACGTTCATCGGACGTTCTTCAATAATATAAGGTGTTAAATTCGTAACTGACTTACGCATGTATTGATCTAAGGCATTGCTGTTCAAACCTGCATGATGCACGGCATACTTTCGAAATTCGGAATTGATATTCATTGGATTTAAGATTTTAAATTAGACTAACGATTTGTCAAAAGGCATTCCTAAATAAAAAGAAGACATTTTGTCGGT
>JAHEYX010000329.1 GCA_023251415.1 Chitinophagales bacterium | reverse complement strand
GAAATACACGCAACTTCCATCGATTCGTCGAAAAAAATTGTGATTACACCTGCAGACACCTTGGTTAAACAGGTTGGTGAAAATGAGTTAATCGCAGCATACAGTAAATTCATGATTCAAGGACAAATTCCCTCTATTCAACTGCGTATTAATTTGAATTTGAATTCGTGGTTTATCATTTGTAAGGCGCCAATCTTAGGGGTTGGTCCCGGGCAATACAATTGGTATTACGATACACATCAAGTTCCATATCCTACTACAACGGTCAATAATCCACACAATGCTTTAGCTGAAATTTGGTGTCAATACGGTTTATTAATTTTCATTCCTTTTATCGGTTTGTTCTTTTATTATTGGGTTTGGTTGTTTAGAAATGCTAAGGGAAATCGGTACTTTTTTGCATTAGTTACAGTGATGTATTTTATTATTATTTGTTTGATGAATATTCCGTCGGCATGGTTGAATTTGAATATTTTTTGGCTTTTCATGCCGGTGTTATTTATTTCTTTAATTAATCCGGAAAGAGCAAATGTCTAAAGAGAAAAGTGCTAACTCGTATTTAAAGAATTTTGCAACCCTTTTTACCGGAAATTCAATCGGTCAGCTTTTTCCATTCCTGTTCGCTCCAATTATTGCACGCATTTTTAGCCCAATGCAAATGGGTTTGTTTGAGAGTTTTTTAACGATCGTAAGTTTGATTTCTATAATAGGTGCTGCAAGGTATGAGGTTGCCCTAGTGCTTCCGGAAAATGAAAAAAAGAGTAACAATTTACTTGCCCTTACCTTAATCATAGGAGGGATTATCACGTTATTATCCATTTTGATTTCAATTTTTCCACAACCGATACATTATTTTTTTCCTAAAAACAACTTCGAACATTTACTCAATTATATAGCACCAATGGTATTGTTAACTACATTGAATAATATTCTCGTGCAATGGGTCATTCGTAAAGGCGCCTATAATTATATTTCAATAGCCAGAATTGTTCAATCTGTTTTTCAAAATGGGTTGTATGCACTGCTAGGTTTTTGGGGATGGGGACTTAATGGATTGATCGTAGGTTTATTAATGGGAAATTTACTTTCTAATTTAGTGTTGTTACTGCCTTCTTGGTCGATGTTTAAATTTAACCTTGTCAATCGAGCGGATATTAAAAATGTTGCGGTTACTTATAAAGATTTTCCATTAGTCAATTCTTTCCATGCTTTTACGGATATCGTGGCTACCCAATTTCTGTTATTTTCATTATTATCCGGAAATTATGGAGCAACACAACTGGGTTTGTTTGCATTAATGAATCGCTATTTGCGTGCGCCACTTGGCTTAATCAGTGGAACGGTGTCGCAATTATATTATCGGGAAGCCAGTTCCTTAAAAAACAATAAACAATCGCTGAAAGCATTATTCAATAAATCACAAGGCATCATCTTACTTTTTCTAATACCGGTAATCATTGTCATTGTAGGTTGGGGACCACAATTATTTACCTTGTATTTAGGAAACCAATGGACCTTGTCAGGAAATTATGCCAGAGTAATGTTGCCTGCTGTAATTTTAAATTTTTTATGTTCGACGGTTTCTTCTACACCATTGATTTTTGAACGCCAGAAAACAGCCTATCTATTTAGTTTAATCGGATACACCATGAGTTTATCTTCCATTGTTTTATGTGCGTATTTAAAGTTTGATTTCTCAATAATGTTGTGGTGCTATTCCATTGTGCTTTCAATCTATTATCTTGCATTGTTTATTTGGTATCGCATAATAATTAATAAATTTGAAAGGGATGTACATACTGTTTAATGGGCTACCCTATTTCGGAAATAAAATAGCGAATGATTTGCGACAATCCGACTCCGGTCATCGCTTTCGTTATTTTAATACGTACTATTCTTTTTTGGATAAAATTGCGTTTCTATTACATTTACCCTTTGCCGATTTAGTGGTATCCATGAATGGCGTATCAGATCCAAGCGCAGCATTGGATAAGGTATTGTTTTTTAAAAAGAAATTGGTGCTTTTTTGGCAAGGTACAGATGTTATGCTTGCCATGGAACGTTTTCAGCATAAAACCATCAATAGAAAATACATAGATTATTCATATAATATATGTGATACGGATTGGTTAATACAAGAATTAAAATCGTGTGAAATAACCTGTGAGAAAGTTGATTACAAATGGTTAACCATCCATTCAGCTAATCGTAAATTTGAACAGCTATCAGTGTTTAGTTACTTACCGACTGATAAGGAAGTGTTTTATGGTTGGGAAATCATTCAAAAGCTGGCAAAAGAATTCCCAAGTATTCCGTTTTATGTTGCCGGTTCAAAAGGTGCAGGTTTAGAAATTCCTTCAAATGTTAATTTTTTGGGATGGATAAATTCAACCCAAATGCAAGAACAGTATCAACAACACCCAATTTTTATTCGACTCACTGCACATGATGGTTATTCATTAGCGGTCATGGAAGCCTTAGCACACGGAGCAGAAGTGTTATGGTCTATGCCTCACCAACAATGTTTTCAGGTTAACTCAATTGAACAAGCGCGCTCCGCAATGGAAAAAGCTGTTGCAGCCATTCAATCAAGAACTTATAAACCTAATAAAGAAAATATGGAGTTTATTCGCCTTACTATGAATCGTGAAATTGTTCTTAAAAATTTAATCGCAAAGCTAACTGCATATGCCAAGCAATAAACGTCATATTGTTTTATTAACTACTTACTATCCTCCAATACAGAGTGTTGCAGTTAATCGTATGCTGGCTTTTGCAAAGTATTTGAATAAACAATATTTTCAACTAACTGTTGTTACCTTATCAAAATCTAATGTATCATCGGATTCATTGGAAGCGGATGTTCGTGTGATACGCCTAGCTAATGTTCATTGGGTCAAACGAAAAGCAACTGTACCGGGTGAAAGTAGATTAAAACATACTTTAAAAACTACCTGGAATTTTTTGTTGAATAAACTAAATTACCCGGAATATCCAGGATGGCAAAAAAGTGCCTATAATAAATTACTGTCGCTCCATTCACAGTTGCCAATTGACGGAATTATAAGTTCTTACGCTCCGGTAGAAACCCATTTGGTGGCTTTGGCATTTTGTAAAACTTATAATTCGGTAAAATGGTTGGCTGATTTTCGTGATGAAATGTCAGGCAATCCCTATTTGTCCCAAAAGGTACGTACTTATTTTAAAAGTATTGAAGCACAACTCAATGAACGGGTTAATGCAGTAAGTTCTGTTAGTGAACCTATAATTGAAAATTTAAAGGGTTTAATGCCTCAAGTACCGCATTTTTTAACCATTATGAATGGGTATGATCATTCGTATACTTTTCCGTATCAGTTTAATCCAGTGTTTACCATTACGATGGCGGGTACCTTCTATGGGGCAAGTAAACCAACTACATTTTTTGAAGGTTTGGAACGCTTTTGTTCACGAACCGGCCATAAAGTAAAAATTAGATTCGTAGGTACGAGCAAAAATTTTGCAATCCCAGATTTTATTAAATCAGATGTTGACTTTATAGAACGCGTAACACAAGATGAAGCGCTGCGGTTCATGGCTGAATCAGATGCCAATCTT
>JAHEYX010000328.1:3217-3614 GCA_023251415.1 Chitinophagales bacterium | reverse complement strand
ATAATCCAAAATGTATTGGCGATTTATTGACCTTAACCTATACCGGCACTTCAGCTTCGATTCCGGGGGTAAGCTTTATTTGGAAAAATGGTAATGGAACTGTAATCAGCAACACTTCCGGATCGTTCAGCATTCCAATGACTACCGCAGGTACTTACATCGTTTCATTAACCATCAGTTGGGGCTCAGGTGCCAGTTGTCCTGCTACCTATACTGATTCGGTTCATATTCACGGTTACCCAAGTCCGATTGTTACAGCTAGTCCTACTGCTATTTGTTTGGGCGATGCTACTACTGCTTCCTGTAATACTGTTTCAGCAACAGCAACTTATGTGTGGAACTTTAATGGTGGAACCGCTACTCCTGGAGGAAATACAACCGGTCCTCATAGCATTAC
>JAHEYX010000328.1:0-3207 GCA_023251415.1 Chitinophagales bacterium | reverse complement strand
TGTTGGCGATCAGTTAACCTTAACCTATACCGGAAATTCAGCTGCTGTCAATAACATTAACTTCTTATGGTACGATGGTAGCAACAATGTTATTGGAACTGGCGTTGGTCCTATAACCACCACTTTAAACAGTGTGGGAATGAATTATTTCTACTTGAAAGTTGGAGTAGGGGCCGCTTACCAATGTGTTTCTATCAGCGTTGATTCTGTATTTATCTATCCGGTTCCACTTTCGAATTACTTAGCTTATCCAAATCCGGTTTGTGCAGGCGATGTGGTGCATTTTGTGTTCAATGGTTCAACCAATGCCGGCGGCGGAGCGGTTACTTACAATTGGAATTTCCAGAATGGGCAACCATCAAGTGGAAACGCAGTAGGACCTTACGATGTAAATTTCAATACCGGTACCAACAATTCTTCTTTACAAGTAACTCAAGATGGATGTACTTCAACGGTTGTTACTATTCCGGTTACCGTTAATACATTGCCAACGCCAATCATAAGCGGAACTTCCAGCTTGTGTATCAACAGTGGTGCTGTTTTACATGTTAACCCAAATTATGTTACGTATCAATGGAGCACCGGTGCAACTGTCGATTCTACAACAGTTATTGGCGGTCAACAAAATGCTGTTTTTGTAATTGTTACAGATGCCAATAATTGTACTGATACCGCTTTCTTTACCATTACTTCGCCGGGTGCATTACCTATTGCCAATGCCGGATTCGACTCCTTAATACTATTTGGTAATTCTACTCAACTTAGTGGAGCTGCCAGTACGAATGCGGTTTCTTACAGTTGGTCTCCGGCTACCGGCTTAAATGATTCAACACTCGTAAACCCAATTGCAACACCGGATTCAACTACAACTTATGTATTAACCGTATACGATGTGAATGGTTGCTTTAGTACAGATACTGTTGTTATTAAAGTAGATAATACGCCGGTAATCGTTTTACCTAATGCCTTTACACCTAATGTCGACGGTCAAAACGACTTTTTTATTCATCATGGTAGAGGGGTTGATCACATCATTGAATTCAATATTTATAATCGTTGGGGAGAATTAATTTTTACAACCAATGACCCTAAAACCGGATGGGACGGCAATTATAAAGGACTGCCGCAAGAAAATGGAACTTATGTTTATGCAGTTCGTGCTAAATTAATTGATGGGTCTATAAAGAATTTTAAAGGTAATTTTATGCTAATCCGTTAAAATTCGGAGTACTTTTGTCCCTTCTTGCTATATAATCTTGAAGGGACAAAAATAATTGCAAATTTATGTGTTATGATGTAGTAAGTGCAACACGCACTTTACTAAAATATGCTAAACATCGCCAAGATGCTCCTGAACTGATTGCTGAATTAGAGCGCAAATTACAACGCTTAACCGGCTTAGTTCCGCAGTTTCATGTTAGTGGCTTCGATCATCCTGCCTTGCTCGTTTTTACAAATGACCAACAAAACGAACCGCAATTGTTTCAATGGGGTTTGATACCGGCTTGGATTAAAACTGAAGCCGAAGCGGCTAAAATAAGTAAACAAACATTAAATGCGCGGTCCGAGTATTTATGGGAAAAACCATCCTTTAAACATGCAGTAGAACAGCAACGTTGCTTAATTTATATTGATGCATTTTATGAACACCATCACTTTAGCGGTAAAGTATTTCCATATCATATTGCCGCAAAAGACGGAAGCCCATTAGCATTGGCCGGAATTTGGGAAACTTGGCTCAATCCCCGAACAGGACAATATTTAAAAACCATTTCTATTATTACCACAACGGCTAATCGTAAAATGGCAGAAATTCATAACAATCCGAAATTAGAAGGACCACGCATGCCGGCTATTCTTCACAAGTCGATACAACAAGAATGGCTTAAACCAACTGACCAAACCAATACGGCCGCTTATTTGAAATCACTGCTGGTGCCTTACCCGGAGGATGAATTGACTTACTATACCGTTCGTCGACTCAAAGGAAAAGACGCCATAGGCAATAAGCCTGACGCGGAAAAGGAATACTTGTTTCCGGAACTGCAAAAGAAAAATCAACAAGATTTATTCTCTTAATTAGGGTAATAATAAATTACCATCACCATAACTTAAAAAGCGAAACTCATTGGCTAAAGCATATTCGTACAAGCTTTTCCATCGCTCTCCAACAAATGCTGCAACCAATAACAATAGGGTAGAGTCGGGTTGATGAAAATTGGTGATTAATCCTTTAACTACTTTAAATTGATACGGTGGAGCTATTAATAATTGTGTCGTAGTGAGTAAACTTGTTAAACCTTGCGCTTTTAATCGATTTAAAAGTGCTGCTAAAGCTGCTTCCACACCTATATGTTGTGGTAAATCATACGCATCCCACTGTACTAATTTTAATTGACGGATGTTGATGTCAGGTTGTGTAATCACCTTCACACCAAGCCAGTATAAACTTTCTAGCGTGCGTAACGACGTTGTTCCTACAGCAATTAATCGAGCCGCTGAATCCGCTTTTTGATAAAACGCCACTACTGCTTCAATAGTAGTCGTTGTCACGTGAATCCATTCGCTATGCATATCGTGGTCGGCAATTGATGCTGATTTAACCGGCTTGAAGGTACCGGCACCCACATGCAAGGTAACTTTTTCGATCGCAATTGACTGCTGAGCTAAATCGTTTAATACGGCCGGCGTAAAGTGCAATCCTGCTGTTGGTGCAGCAACCGATCCGGCTTCATTGGCAAACAGCGTTTGATAACGTTCAATATCGATAACTGTGGTGTCCCGTTGTAAATAAGGTGGAATGGGCAATTGCCCTACTTTTTCCAATAGTTCCAAAAACGACAAATCAGCCGGAAACCAGGTAAATTCAATTACAAATTGACCTTGTTGCGCTTCTATCAATTGTGCTTTTAACTCGAAAGTATTTGTTTTTAAAACTAAGTCACCGTCCTTCCATTTCTTCTTTCTACCAATCAAACAACGCCATATTGCTTTGCCTTGTTGTTGCAAAGCCTCGTTGGGATGCTGGTTTAGCGGCTCTAAACAAAATATTTCGATACAAGCTTTCGAACCCGTTTCAAAAAATAAGCGAGCCGGTATTACTTTAGTAGTGTTAAATACAAGCAGTGAATGCGCCGGAATTTCAGCTGCAATGTTTCGGTAAGTGGAGCTGCGTATCGTTTCATTTTTATAAATCAAAAGTTTACT
>JAHEYX010000327.1 GCA_023251415.1 Chitinophagales bacterium | reverse complement strand
TGTATCACTCGTACATTTTGGACGTATGCATAATCGGAATCAACGTCCGTACAGGTTTGAACATCCCGCACATATACACCATCTACTATTGGATATACACATGGGATAATATACGATTTACTAGTCAGCGTATCTTGATCAGTTTCGCTATACGATGACAGCAGCAAACCGGAACTCAAAGCAACATTTTTAAAATGGCCAAATAACTTGTTACCTGCAACATTATGAGCTACCTCATCCTGTAGATTGAATTTTTCAACCCACCCAATATGCTCATGTACACGTGCGCTGCTGAATAAACCAAGAACAGTACCTACTGCAGCGTGTCGATTAGGAGTGTCTGCCGCAGATGAGAATATAGCGCCTACAGTTTTATCTTGAATTACGACAACCGCGACATTCGGAGCATTGTAAGTTGTTAAATCACCGGCATTGGTTGCAGTACCTGTATAATTTCTGCCTTCCAATAAGAATTGCACAGGTCTATGTAAAATAAATTCCTCTTCCGCTAATGCCTGTGCTGCGGCAATTGCCGTGTGCAAATCGGCTTCTAAACCGGCAGTTGCTGAACTACCCATCGTTACAGTAGCAGAAGCTGTGTAATGCTTCACGCATCCAACGATATTAATTGCTCCCTGAGCTTCTACTAAAAGCTTCTTAGCATAGTTAGTATTAGTTTTTGTAACCATGTCAGTCATGGTAACTGACATTTGAACAGGTTGCAACCAAACTGATCCGCTTGGAGACATCCGGAAGAACTCAGCTATATGATAGTGGCATAATGCTGTAGGGTGAGCATTATCAAATAATGGAGTAATACCGTAAGCTATCGCATCTTGAAGAGATTTTAATAATACCGGTGTGTTATAAACTAAAGAGTTAATACCACCTGTAGGTATTGCAGGAAAATTCATAATCAACCCCATTACAGAGTCTTTTGAAAAACCTACACGGCCAAGAGCTCCATCACCGAATGTAAAATTAATTCCAGACATTATTGTTTATTTTTAATGAACCCGATTTGAACTAATGTATCGAGCTCTGAGTTAGTGAATTTATTGTTCAGTCCTAATCGAGACATAATACTTGCTGTTTTGTGAAGTATTGCGTCACGCATTTCAGGGCTTAAATTTTGAACATACCGGCAGTAACAAGCAATCTTCTCTTCATCGGTACTGCACGAGCTGCATTCTTGTTGTATTTCAAGGACATCAATGGCACGTGCGAGTAATATTCGTAAGCCAGGTAACAATTGATTGTCGATGTCAGTTGGAGTAATAATAACAACACCATCCATGATTGGCGATTCTATCACCAGTTTGACTGATTTCATGAAAGCGATCACATTTTCAATGTGATCATCCATAAATGATTCAGCGCCATCAAAAGCGGATTGAATACTACTCCAAATGGCTAACATCAACTGTTTCATCCTTGTGCTTGTTCTTTAGGTAAATCGCTTGGTTTGATTTTGAACATTTCTCCGGCACCAGGAGTCGTACTATACTGTCTTACATAATTTAAATCTGTAAAGATTGTACCATCATTAAACATAAACACATTCTCAAGTGATGGATGCGTGTCAAAAACATTAATCAAGTGAAACAAATGCTCCTTAATTGCAGTTTGTTTATAGGATTCCTGTTCAGGACTTAAAGCAGTTTCAGAAGAAACACCGGTTGACAAATTTTTCAACTGTGTTTCAGCTACTGTAAGCTTGCTATGTAAATCCTTATATTCTGCACTTAACTCTGAAATTACAGTACCACAATCATTAACCTTTTGCTCAGATTTTAACAAGTCATTATTAGCGGCTTGTAAACTAGCTTCCAGTTCAGCTACTTGGGTGGTGATACCTTCAATAGTAATAGCATCATTTTTTAGTGTAGTTTGAAGCGCTGAAATTTCATTAGCCTGTGCAGTGTTTAATTCAGTAAGATCAGCATTTGTTTTTTCCAAATTACTAATCTTACTTGACAAGGCATTGATAGCCTTAGTAATTTCCTTAACCGTGGCATCAGCAGCCAGTGATAAAAGCAGTGCGATTTCTTTCATGTTTATTTTTTTTAGTATGGTGAAGCTGCTGCTGCAGCAATTAAATAAGTTTCGATTATTGATTGAATTGTGTAATTACCTGAACCATCAGGTAATAGAACATTTAAAGCTTTTAAAGCCCCTCCGGGCATTGGTGTTTGAATAGATACATAGCAACCAGTTAATACTTCATTGTCGTAATATACCCCTCTTGAATATCCTGTGAAAGTGTAATCACCATCAACAGATTGCCAGCCATTTGCAAGTAAAATCTCATTATCTACCTCAGACAAATGACCCATATTTACCGGCGAATTAATTGGTATATAACTACCGGCAACTAATTCATAAGTTGCATTCTCAAACACTGCACTTATCAGTCTGAATGGTGGACTTGCCGCAATACCTGCTATATTAATATTGGCGACTACCAAAGTAGAAGCTGGAACAAAATAAATTGCCCAAGGACGCAGCTCATCCGGACATGGCGTAGGTTGATCAAGTAATGACTCACTCGTAGGCCAAATTAAAGGACTTGAAGTTACACTGGCATCAAGTACTGCAATATGCGTTAATACTCCTGTATTAGCCGTTTGCTTAGTACTAACCCACATAATTGAAGCATCTGTTTGATCTACCCAAACATTAAAATCTAAGGGGCTAATTCCGAATGGCAATAGCTGTGATAAGATTGCATTGCCTACTGTTGACAAATCAAGAGCTACAAGGCTTAAAGCTACTGAGGTGGTAATTTTACGATTATTAAACCCAAATCTAACAATTGACCAGTTCAAACCAGTTCCCGAAACTGAATTAGCAAGAGCAGCCAAGTCAGTTGTTTTAAACGAAAACCAATCCCATAATACTTGGGTGTTTTTTGAATCTTCAATAATTGGAGGTATAAACTTCATTGTAAAAGAACGTTTGAATTTCGTGCAAGTAACCGGCCCCTAGGAGCCGGTCACCAAACGCCACACGAAAAAGTATCTTAGGTAGTTGCGATAATTTGGGCCAAGAATGTTTGTGTTTTGGGAGTAACAATAGCTAATTGTTCAATGCTTAAAACATCACCCATCCATTCTGCACGTTTTTCATTTAGATTTATATCTGAAGCGCCAACGGCCGCACCAAAACTTTGTTTGGAAACATAAGCAGTTGCGCCATCAAAATCTGTACTGGCTGTTAAGGCAGCTCCATAACCACGTTTAGTCCATACAGAAGAAACTAAGCGATAAACTGATCCATCCTGACGCATTTTAAATATCCATCCTTTATAATACAATCCGGAGACGATAGGATCAACCTTACCAAGCGAACCCAAATATGCCATTTGTTGATTTAAAATGGTATTATTATCCACCCAGTCTCTGAACATAATTGGTGACATTACAATTGTTCTGCCCATTTGCGGCCATCCATTTTGATCGGCAAACAATGTCAATTTACTTAAATCAGTCTCGGTAAACGATTTACGATTATTGGTGTAAAGCGAACAAGCATTTCCTGTTGTAACAAATACCGGTGTTTTAGTTGCATCTGCTGTTGGAGATATTGCCCATAATCCTTTTTTCGCAATCTCTTCTTCAATAGCTTT
>JAHEYX010000326.1 GCA_023251415.1 Chitinophagales bacterium | reverse complement strand
GCTTACAACAACGCAGCACCGATTTACAAAATTTAATAAACGGCAATGCTAATATCGTAAGTGGTGGAGCAAAACAAATCAATCAAATTATAGTATCCACGTTTTGCGATATTCCAGGTCCTGCAACGGTTGCCATCAACTACTTTGTTTACGGCGCCGGTTGGGTTCCGCGTTACGAGTTACGTGCCACTAATAACAGTGCTTCCTTACAATTTAAACAATATGCCGATGTGTTTCAAAATACCGGTATAGATTGGAAAGATGTAAACATTACCTTATCAACTGGCAGTCCAAATCAAAACAATACCTTACCGGTGTTATCAACGTATTGGTTATCGTTTATGGATTATTATCGAAAATACAAAGCCATAAAAAAACTTGAAAATGAAGTAGTCGTAGCCGGTGCAACGACGGATAAAGACGGCGCCGATGAGAAACCGGCTGCGAATTATGATTCGTATAAATTAGAAGAGAAGGCAAAATATGCTTCCGACTTTGTTCAACTGAATCAGAACTTATTGCGCACCGAATATGTGATTGCTTTGAAATACACTATACCAAGCGATAATAAACCGCATTTATTGGCCGTACAATCAAAAGATTTAGCAACAGTATTTGATTATAGCGCTATTCCAAAATTAGATCGTAATGCTTTTTTGTTGGCCCATATAACAGGTTGGGAAGAATTGAATTTAATGCCCGGAAAAGCGATGTTGTATATGGATGATTCGTATTTAGGTCAAACCGTTTTACAAACTACGAGTGATGATGATACCTTAGCAATGAACATGGGACGTGATGCTTCGTTGAATATGGAGCGCAAATTGTTAAAAGACAAATCGAAAGAAAAAACAATAGTAGGTGAAAAGATTGTAACTAAATCGTATCAAATCACTGTTCGCAATACAAAAGCCGTTGGCATTAAAATGCATGTTTACGATCAAATACCAATGCCAACTGATGCCAGCATTAAAGTAGAATTAACCGATGCAGGTGGTGCTAATTTAGATGAATCAAATGGCACCCTGACATGGGATTTGAATTTAAAACCGAAAGAAGTAAAGAAATTAACCTTCACGTATACCGTGCACTATCCGGCTACCAAAGCCTTAAACGTGCAATAAAGAACCTGCATCCTGATGTAGGAAATGAGAAAAGGCAGTTCGTGAATACGAGCTGCCTTTCTCATTACAAAACAAATGAAATGATGCTTATTCTTTAATTAATTTGGTTTCGCTGCTTCCAAATGCATTGTTTACTCGTACCATATAAACGCCACTTGGAACATCGGTTAAGGCAACTTGATAGTGATTCCCGGTAAACGTATTGGTATAAATCAACTGACCTAAACAATTCAACACCTGTACTTGTTGCGTACCATTAAATGTTGTAAACAAATTAAACTGTGTGCTTGCAGGATTTGGTACCACTAATACGTTTTGCTTTACCTTTTGATTTAGGGTAGTAATTCCGGTAGGACTGTATTCTACTTCAACAGCATCGGATTGAGTATTAACCGGTATAGCATTGCCCAATAAATTTATAACATGCACATCGGTTAAACTAACAGCCAGTTGGTGGTAATGCAAACTGCCGGTTTTACCTGCCAAATCATCAGTAGTGATATCCATCGAAACAATAGCAATTGGTCCAAAACCAGATTTACCGATATGATCGTTACGTACAATACCGATATCTATTTTACCGGCAGTTGGAATTTTTTTAGTCAAACTCCAATGGTCAAATGAATTGGTAAACAACCAACCGCTTGGAATGGTAACCGTAATTGAGTCAGGAATAACTACGGTACTGTCATATACAAAACCAAAGGATACTCCGTAAACACTGTCTAAAGGCATGCTTGAAGTTCCGAGATCGACAGCAGCCAATACTGTTGAATTAGATGTAATGGTATCAGGAACAATGTTTATCGCCATTAATCCGGCACCCGGAGGAGGAGCAGAAAGTTTTTGGTGTACTTGGTTGTAATTTAAGGCTATGGCTGTAGTATCATTGCCATCTATACTGGCATCACCATTGGTATCAGCATGTTTCCAGTTTGCACCATTCGGTTGAGATCCAATAAACGGATTTGCCGGTTGATCTATAAAAACCAATGAGGCATTCTGACGTCCCGGGCCGGTCATGTTAGCTCCCAATCCAATTGGGAAAATATCAGTCATGTCTACAATTCCGTTATCATCAGCATCGCCCGGCCAAACACAATCGGTGCTTAAAGCAACGGTATCAGAAAACGTAACCGAACATCCATTTAAATCTGTAACCGTTACGGTAAAATTGTGCGTACCACTATTAGCAAAACAAGTGGAAAAGGATTGTGCTGTAGAACTGTTTGGATTTCCGGCAGGCACTGACCAATTGTAGGTTAATACGCCAAAACCACTAACACCAATATCTGCACAAACATTGGTATTAAAACACGATTGATAATGTGCTTTGTAAGTAGCAACCGGTGAAGGAATGACTGAAACAATAACCGTATCTGTTGCCATAGAGAAATTCGCATCATTTACTGTTAATACATAGGTAGTGGTAACAGTTGGGCTGGCAGATGGTAATGGACAAGTGGTACAACTTAAACCTGTTGATGGTGACCAACTATAGCTATAAGGTGCTAAACCTCCTGTTGCCGATTGGGTTAAAAAATTCCCTAAGTTCGTAATTGTAACGCCATTACAGATCGTATAATCAGGGCCGGCGTCGGCTACTAAGGGTTGTGCAATAGCATTTACATTTATCGCCATTAATCCAACGATCCATAGCGAAATGGTAACGCAAAGCTTTTTGTAAGAAGTTAAGTTTTTCATATAAGGTGAGTTTTTGATGATACAAACATACAAGCAGGCCACAGTTAATTCAAATACAGTTTTTAAATATTATTCCTACTGATATGTTTGTATATTTACCCATTAACTTTGTTTTTTTATTGCAGATAATGTAGTTTCAACTTATTTATAATTCCCGGTGATATGATAAACTCCCGCTTATTTACAGTGCTGCGTTCGTTTAATCCGCAAGAAATACAGCGTTTTCAAGCCTTTATTCGTAGCCCTTATTTTAATACCGATGAACAGCTTATTGCTTTATTCGAATTGTTACGCCCGTATTTACACAGCCGCAGTCATGCCGTTGTAAGTTACGAAATCATTTGGAATAAACTGTTTCCCGGTAAAAAATGGAAGCTTACACGTTTCCATAAATTAACGTATCGCTTGCTCCAATTGTGTTTCGAATTTTTACGCATCCGTGAAATGGAACATGATGCAATTACACGAAATACAGGAACAATAGCCAGTTTAGCCAAACGTAAATTAACCGATGAAATAAAGCCGTTGTTAAAACGTACTGCTACCCAGATGGAATTAACCAAGCCCAATGCCGGCTATTTTCAGCATGCATTGCAACTGCAATTGGCTATCAACAATTACCAAGAACAATTGCAAAAACGCGACGAAGAACGAAACCTCCCCCAGCTCTTACAAGCCATTGATGAACATTATTTATTTTTAAAATTAAAGTATTGGTGCGCTGCCTTGCATTATCAAAAAGCTTCCGGTCAACAAACTTTCATTTGGTTACAAGAAGTGTTGATGCCCTTGCTCAATGACAAAA
>JAHEYX010000325.1 GCA_023251415.1 Chitinophagales bacterium | reverse complement strand
AAAATTACATGCAATCACCACCTCTTTTATCCATTTCTCTGTTTGTGCGATAATAACTTCATCAGTTTCCATAGTGCCTAGCCTTTATTTGTATCGCATAAAGGTTGCTAAAAGAAACTACAAAGTGGCATTTTTACTAATAAATCAATTGAATAAAAACTTTAATACGCAGTTGCAGATTCAATTTAGTATATACGCGCACCATTTATTCAGTGAACTGGTTATTACCAAGTACTATAGCTTGAAGCATTTTATAATCTTACTAAATTTTCTGCATTAGTAATTTAAAACACTTGTTCTGCTTCGTTTTTTATTGCAGTTTGTTTGGTAAAATGCAATTTTTTTCTCCCTACATTTGCAACCTTAATTATTCGTATGAACATTACTAAAGAACAAGTATTAGCCGCTTTAAGCCACGTTGATGATCCGGATTTAATGAAGGACTTAGTGACGCTGAATATGATTAAAGAGTTAACTGTAGATAATAACGAAATAGCTTTTACAGTTGAATTAACTACTCCGGCATGTCCGATGAAAGAAGCTATTAAAGGAGCTTGCCTTAATGCCATAAAAGTGATGGTCAGCAAAGAAGCTGTTGTAAAAATTAACATGAGCAGCAAAGTTACTTCTCAACGTAAAGACGATCAACAAGTATTGCCGGGTGTTAAAAACATAATTGCTGTTGTCAGTGGCAAAGGTGGAGTAGGGAAGTCGACAGTTTCAACTAACTTGGCAATTGGTCTTGCTAAAATGGGTGCTAAAGTAGGGCTTTTAGATGCTGATATCTATGGTCCTTCGATGCCATTAATGATGGGCTTGCGCAATCAGAAGCCGCAAATGGTAAGTGTAAATGGAGCTCATAAAATTGAACCGATACTTAAATTCGGCGTTAAAAATATTTCAATAGGTTTATTGGTCGATGAAAGTCAAGCAGTTGTTTGGCGAGGTCCAATGGTCAGCAGTGCCATTCGTCAACTAATTACAGATGTGCATTGGGGCGAACTGGATTATTTAGTGATTGATATGCCTCCGGGTACCGGAGATGTGCATTTAACTTTGGTACAATTGGTTCCAGTTACCGGAGCAATAGTGGTTACTACTCCACAAGATGTGGCATTGGCAGATGCTCGCAAGGCAGTAAGTATGTTCAGTATGGGGCAAATTAAAGTTCCGGTTTTGGGCGTAGTAGAAAATATGAGTTGGTTTACTCCATTAGAATTGCCGGATAATAAGTACTTTATATTTGGTAAAGATGGGGCACAAAAATTAGCCAATGAATTTGGAATACCCGTTATAGCTCAATTACCTTTGGTGCAGGGCATTCGCGAAGGCGGAGATAGTGGAGTTCCAGCTGTCATGAATGAATTAGTTCAAGTTGCGGGTCCTTTTGATGAATTAGCGAAAGCAGTAGCCCAACAAGTGGCAATACGAAATGCCAATTTAGAACCAACAAAAAAGGTTGAATTGGTGCGCTAAAGGTTATCTACACGATAGTGTATTTGTCGAGAAAATTATCTTTTGAAATTCAATCGAATACCTTTCTTTGTGAAAACAAAGGTTAATTCATGAATAAGCAAGCATTAATTGAAAGCATTCGTCGTAAAAAGTCATTTTTATGCATTGGATTAGATAGCGATTTTAGCAAACTGCCTCCGCATTTACAAGGTTTACCCGATGCCCAATTCGAATTCAATAAGCAAATTATAGATGCTACACGTGAGTATTGTGTATGCTACAAACCTAATGCGGCTTTCTATGAATCGCAAGGGGCTAAAGGCTGGGAAACACTGGAGAAAACTGTGGCTTATATTGGTGATTCACATTTTGTGTTGATGGATGCTAAACGGGGTGATATCGGCAATACAGCCGAACAATATGCAAAAGCATTTTTTGAAAACATGAATTGTGATGCGGTTACCCTCTCTCCTTACATAGGGGGCGATGCTATAAAACCGTTTACGAAATACCAAGACAAGTTTGCCGTTATTCTCGCATTAACCAGCAATGAGTCGGCTGCTGAATTTCAAATCAGTAAATCCGAAAAGGAAATATCATTATTTGAACGGGTTGTTGCAGCAAGCTATAAATGGGGTAATGACGATTCTATAATGTTTGTGGTAGGAGCAACAAAGACAGCCTATTTGCAACAAATTCGAAAACTCGCTCCATTGCATTTCCTTTTAGTTCCGGGTGTTGGTACGCAAGGTGGTAGTTTGGCAGAAGTTGCTCATTACGGAATGAACAATTCGGTTGGATTATTAGTAAATGTTAGTCGCCAAATAATTTTTGCTTCAGAAGGTACTGACTTTGCAACTAAAGCTGCTGAAGTTGCCAAAAACTACCAACAGCAAATGGCGGCTTACCTGTAATTGTAATGCCTTTTTAAGTTATTTAAACTTTTCACTTAATAGTTATGAGAAAAAAAATTGTTGCCGGTAATTGGAAAATGAATAAAACTTCTACCTCGGCGGTTACTGAGTTGGCAAGTGCAATTGTTCAAGCTGAACTGCCGGAATCTGTAACAGTTGTTTTGCATCCTCCAGCACTTTGGTTGGAACGAGTGGCAGCAATAATAAAAGAGCGCATTAATCTTGGGGCGCAAAATGTACATCCAAAAGTTGAAGGTGCATTTACCGGTGAAATCAGTGCAACCATGTTAAAAGCTGCTGGTGTAAGCTATTGTATAGTCGGACATAGTGAAAGAAGGCAGTACTTTGCGGAATCCGATGCCTTCGTTGCTACTAAAATAGCTGATTTATTAGCGGTTGGAATTACTCCAATTGTATGTTGTGGTGAATCATTAACAATTCGGGAAAACAATACCTACTTGGCTTTCGTAGAGGAGCAAATCAAAGCTTGTTTAATGGGCTTCACAGCTACCGAATTGGCGAAAATTGTTATAGCTTATGAACCGATTTGGGCTATTGGAACCGGTAAAACAGCGACACCCCAACAAGCACAGGAAATGCATGCACATATACGATTAATACTGGAGCATTTAGCCGGTAAGGACATTGCTGCACAGGTACCGCTTTTGTATGGCGGCTCTTGCAAACCCGACAACGCAAAAGAATTATTCGCATTGCCTGATGTAGATGGTGGGTTGATTGGAGGAGCTGCTTTACAAGCATCTGATTTTGTGCAATTGATTCACAGCTTTTAAACTTTTTGTTTTAAATCTCAGGTGCTAAGGCATCTAAAACCATAACATAAACATGAAAAAATTAGTGCTTTTTCTTTTTGGCTGTTGCCTTAGTATTAGCTTATTTGCCCAAGCTCCTGCCGATAAGAAATTTGACGAAGCTAATCCAAAAGAATTTTTGAAGCAGCTGGAAAAGGAAATGAAGGCTACCCAAGTGGATGCCATGAAAAAAATATACAGCGATTTAGCGCATCTGTATGATGGTGAAAATATAATCAATGATGCCGATTTAAAACAAATGGCAGCAATGTGTAATTTTATTATTGCAGCTAAAATGCGCCTCAATCCACATGTAAGCAGCTATATCCAATTTATGATTGATGCCAAGGTGAATAAAGTTGATGCAGCTACTTTAACCAATTGGCATAGCCTGTTACAACAAGTTATTACCAATCAAAAAAAAGGAATGGTGAAAGATTATCAGAATTTTATGGAATT
>JAHEYX010000324.1 GCA_023251415.1 Chitinophagales bacterium | reverse complement strand
GATGCCGAATTTAAAGCAGCTTTAAAAAATATGGGTGAAACCCCACTTCCTAAATACATCAAACGCAAGCCTACATTAGATGATGCGGAGCGTTACCAAACTGTTTTTGCTAAACATGAAGGTGCCGTTGCTGCTCCAACTGCCGGATTGCATTTTAGCAAAACCTTGATGAAGAAATTGGAAATCAAAGGTGTAAACTTTGCTGAAGTTACGTTGCATGTTGGTTTAGGTACATTCCGTTCTATCGAAGTAGAAGACTTATCGAAGCACCGTATGGATGCGGAATACTTTGAAGTTAACAAAGAAGCGGTTGATATGGTGAACAAAGCAAAAGATCAAAAAAGCCTGATTTGTTCCGTTGGTACAACCAGTATTCGTGCCTTAGAATCTTCCGTAACTGCACAAGGTTATTTGAAAGAACACAAAGGTTGGACTAATTTATTCATTCATCCTCCATACGACTTTAATATTCCGAATGCTTTGGTTACGAATTTCCATTTGCCGAAAACCAGCTTATTAATTATGGTGAGCGCTTTTACCGGTTATGAATTATTAATGGAAGCTTATCAAGAAGCAATTAAGCAAAAGTATCGTTTCTACTCTTACGGAGATGCGATGTTAATTTTGTAATTCGATTTATATTTTACGGTTTAGATAAAATTTGTTTGAGTTGCATTAACTCCTCCATTTTATCTTTATTGCCTTGCATTTGATAGTCAAGACTCACTACAGATAAGGCTTCTAACAACACCTCTTTTGAAGTGGCGGGGTTAAAGTATTGTTCTTTGTTTTCCGTTTTTATACTTTTCAGGTAAGCAATAATTTCCGGTCGTTTAAACAAAGAACCTTTATTGAACGGATTGATGTAAAATAAAATATCATTGCTGTTCATCATACCCGGATCCAGGTTAAAGACCTCTGAATCGATATAGCAAAGCACAAAGTAATTTTTTAAACACACACCGTAAACAGGCATGTGCAGCTGTTGGGCAAGCAGCAGATACAGTAAGCCAATGCCAATCGGATTCCCTTTTTTACTTTCTAAAACATAGCCAATAAAGCTATTCTTAGGATCATGGGGCATTTCGGTATTGGCGGCAAATTGTAAATGTTTGTAGAAAATAGTATTAAAAATACTAACCTGTTCTAATGGTGTCAAGTGGTAATTTAACTCAATCCAGATATTCTTTTTTAATTCTTCTATTTGCACTACCAGTTTTTTATTATCAGCTTCGGGATATAGGAATTTATTTACTATTAATGCCCCTTGCAATAAATCATTGGGGTTAACCAATACCCAAGTGGTCAATTCGTTTTTTAACGCATCAAATTGAATGGTATGAATTAAATTCTCTAAACGCTCTTGCACAACTTCATCGAGGTTGTGCTCCCATTCGCTTTCTAAAGAGGGAATTACTTGAGGGCCGTATTCCACTAATTTTTGAAACACATTCTCAAATACTTCTTCATCCGGGTCATCCAATAAGGATACCAGCGATTTAAATTCTTTATTTTTAGGCGCTTCCGTCACAATTCTAGTGGTATTAAAATTACTTTGTTTTCTTTTTACGTGCACCCCAACCGCCTTTCTTTTCAGGAGCAGCTTCAACCATGGTATTCACTTCCGCTAAGCTGATTTTCTGAACATCCATATCTTTTGGTAAGCGGACATTCTTTTTACCGGCTTTGATATAAGGTCCCCATCTACCTTCAACGATACTGATATCGGTACCTTCGAAAACGCGTAAAACACTGTTACGTTTTTCTTCGATGATTCGTATGGCATCATCGAGTGTTAAAGTATAAGGATCATTCCCTTTTTTAATACTGTAGAATTTTTTATCATGAACGACATACGGACCAAAACGGCCTTCGCCAATAACTACCTCCATGTCTTCAAATACGCCTACTGTACGAGGCAAGCTAAACAGCTCCATGGCTTCTTCCATGGTTATACTGCTGATACTTTGGTTGGGCTTTAATTTGGCGAATTTTGGTTTATCTGTATCATCACCACTCTCGCCAATTTGAACCATTGGACCAAATCGACCCATACGTGCAATAACGCGTTTACCACTTTTTGGATCAATACCCAATTCACGTTCACCACTTACCCGTTCAGCATTTTCAATGGTATGTTCAACAGTATCATGGAAGGGTTTGTAAAAGGTCGACAACATTTTATTCCACTTCAATTGACCTGCAGCAATATCGTCAAACTCTTGTTCAATGCGGGCTGTAAAAGTATAATCTAAAATGTTTTCGAAATTTTTTACCAAGAAATCACTGGTCAACATACCTAAATCAGTAGGAGAGAGTTTGTTTTTTTCTGCTCCTGTTATTTCGGTTTTGGCTTCTAATTTTACTTCTTGCTTATCAGTTAGGCGGAATATTTCGTATTTGCGTTCAACTCCTTCTCTGATTTTCTTTTCGACATAGCCACGTTGTTGAACGGTATTGATCGTTGGTGCATAAGTAGATGGTCGACCTATTCCCAGTTCTTCTAACTTTTTAACTAAGGCTGCTTCCGTATAACGTGAAGGCGCTTGGCTAAAACGTTGAGTGGCCGTCATTTCTTTAAAGTTCAGTACTTGACCGACACTTAATGGAGGAAGCAAAGCGTTGTCTTTTTCCTCATCTTCAGCAGCATCATCATCCACTCCTTCCATGTACACTTTCAAAAAGCCTTCAAATTTTATTACTTCACCTTTGGCTTGCAAAATGGTTTGATTGGTAGAAATGCTAATGTCGGCAACGGTACGTTCTAATTCAGCATCGGCCATTTGTGAAGCCATGGTGCGGCGCCAAATCAATTGATACAAGCGCAATTGATCTTCTTCAACATCAATTTCGATATTTTCCATGAAGGTAGGGCGAATGGCTTCGTGAGCTTCCTGGGCGTTGGCTGTTTTATTTTTGTAATTACGGGCTTGATGAAATTCGGGGCCGTATAATTTAGTAACTTGTTGTTTGATGCTTTGCATGGCCAAATCCGATAAGTTTACCGAATCTGTTCTCATGTAGGTAATATGACCGGCTTCGTAAAGACGTTGCGCCAACATCATCGTACGACTAACGTTCATGTACAATTTTCTACTGGCTTCTTGTTGAAGGGTGGAAGTGGTGAATGGGGCAGCCGGAGTACGTTTACCCGGTTTAACTTCAATATTGCTTACTTTATAAGTGGCATTGATACAGCTTTTTAAGAAATTTTCTGCATCGCCGCGTTGCTCATAACGATTGGCTAATTCAGCTTTAAAGGCTACCGGTTTGCCATCCCGTTCAGCAATTAAATAAGCGACTACTTTATAAAAAGTTTTAGCATTATGACTTATAATATCGCGTTCTTTTTCAACGATCAACCGAACAGCAACGGATTGTACGCGACCGGCACTTAAGCCACTACCTGCAGAAAGTTTGCGCCAGAGGATAGGGGAGAGTTCAAAGCCGACAATGCGATCTAACACGCGACGGGCTTGTTGAGCGGCCACCAAATTCATATCCACTAAGCGTGGTTTACCGATTGCATTATTGATGGCATTTTTAGTAATCTCGTGAAAAACGATACGTTTCGTTTTCGTTACATCCAAACCCAATGCTTCGCAAAGGTGCCAGCTAATGGCTTCTCCTTCACGGTCCTCATCCGTTGCAAG
>JAHEYX010000323.1 GCA_023251415.1 Chitinophagales bacterium | reverse complement strand
ATTCCAATTGGAATAGTTGCAGCACTTTTATCGTGGACCTATATAACCGACCGACTCGGAGCAATTAAACCGAAGCGAATTGATTGGTGGGGTATAATCTTTTTAGTAGTGGCTGTAGGCTCCTTACAATTTGTATTAGAGGAAGGAACTGCGAAAGATTGGTTTCAAAGTGACGAAATAGTAATTTTTTCTATTACTGCTTTGTTTGGATTATTAGCCTTTATTTACCGTGAATTAAGTATTGATTATCCGGCTGTAAATATTCGCTTGTATAAAAACTACAATTTAAGCATGGGAAGTATTATGAATTTAATGCTGGGCATGTTGCTCTTTGGTACTGTATTTATTTTTCCATTGTTTGCGCAAATTTCATTAGGTTGGACAGCTACGCAAACCGGTGTATTCATGATACCAAGTGCCCTTTGCACCGCCTTTTCGATGCCGTTGGTAGCTAAACTATTAACCAATGGAATTAATCCGAAAGCTATTATTATATCAGGTATTTTCATGACGTTTGGCTTTTTAATGATGTTGGGAAATGCATCACCGGATTCAAACGAATGGGATTTTTATTTTCCATTTGTTTTACGTGGTGTTGGCCTGGCATTTATGATGTCCCCAATATTATCATTGGCGGTAGCCGGATTAAAAGGCAAAGACATGGCGCAAGCAGTTGGTTTAGCAAACATGATTCGTCAGTTGGGTGGAGCAGTTGGTATTGCACTCATCAATTTGTACTTAACACATGAAAATGCACAAATAAGAGGAAGCATGTTAGGTTATATTAATGCTTATGATCCGGTGAGTGTTGATCGAATCAATCAACTTACTCAAGGTTTTCAAAGCTTAGGTCGAAATTTAGATGATGCGCAGGCACTTGCCTACAAGTCATTAGAAGGCGCCTTATTTAAGCAACAAGCATTAGTCAGCTACGAACATGGATTTTTAACCGTGGGATTCGTTATTCTAATTTGCATCCCTATTGTATTAATGATACGCCATAAAAAAGCAGCGGCATCAGTTGTTTCCGATCATTAAGCCCGAATGGTATAGCAATAGTTTAATTGAAGAAAGCCTTAGCAATTCTGTTAAGGCTTTTTTATTAGCGCAGTTTAATGTTTTAAGATTCGGAGAAAGGCAATAAAAAACCCCCTGCACTAGTACAAGGGGTTTTGAGGTCGAAAGCGGATTCGAACCGCTGTAGGAGCTTTTGCAGAGCTCAGCCTAGCCACTCGGCCATCCGACCCTTTTGATTAACAAGGTGCAAAATTAAATATCTGTGATTAAATAACAAGCATTATCTTTTAAATTTTAAAACAATACTCACTTTTTTTGTTTGATCCATCATGGCAGGTGACAATTTGCTCAACTTAACACTTGCTTTCGAAATGGAATTGATTCGTTGTAATTCCGTTATCAATTGCTGAGCAACTGTTTCCAGTAGGCGTTGCGGTTTGTTCATGGTTTCCAACACGAGTGCATAGATGGTTTCATAATTAAGTGTACCACTTAACTCGTCGTTCAGATCATGGGGGTCAGGCATCGTTAATTTGACTGTTACTTCAAACCAATGGCCGGTTTTACGTTCTTCTTCATACCAACCATGGTATGCGTATACTTTAATTTTATTTAAATGTATTTGCACCTTGGTGAGACTTAAGTAAAATAATCATAAAATCCTTTCCCGGTTTTCTTACCCAAATGACCGGCTAGTACTTTTTGTTGTTGAATGCGGCTTGGTCTAAATTTAGGATCTTGATGGAAAGCTGTAAACAAAGATTCAGTTACTGCATAGTTAATGTCATTTCCAATCATGTCCATCAATTTAAATGGCCCCATTTTAAAACCGGCATTTTCACACAATCGATCAATCGAAGGCAAATTGGTTACCCCTTCTTCAGCAATTTTCAAATTTTCGACATAAAAATGCCTTGCTACGCGATTAACAATAAAGCCCGGTGCATCTTTGGCAATCACAACGGTTTTATTCATACGTTGAACAACGCCTTTAAGACTTTCAATAGTAGCTTCATCCGTTGCAGCTCCTTGCACCACTTCAACCAGTTTCATTAAATGAGCCGGATTAAAAAAGTGCATTCCTGCTACTCTACCCGGATACGGTATTCCGGCTGCTAATTGCGTTATAGATAAAGACGAAGTATTAGAAGCCAGTATACAATGCGCTCCATTGATTTCCGCCAGTTTTTTAAACAGGTTTTGTTTTACATCAAGGCGTTCAACAATGGCTTCCACAACCAAGTCTACTTTACAGGTTTCTAACTCGGTGCTGTAAGTAAGCAATTGTTTAGCAGTTTCATATTCCGTTGCTGACATCTTTTGTTTTTCAATAGCCACTTTCCAATTTTTTTCAATGTCTGCCTGTGCCTTCGCAATAATTTCAGCGTTGATATCGAATAAAATGGTTCGAAAACCGGATTGTGCGGCAACTTGAGCAATTCCTGCTCCCATAGTTCCGGCACCACAAACGGCAATTGATTGAATCATATTAAATGTTTTAGGAGTGGTGAAAATAGTGCTAATCGCTTAAAAATAGCAAACAAATTTAAGCTTCATGTGTACGAATAGCGGCTACAGCAGTAATAGCAGCTGTTTCTACACGCAAACGTTGTTTACCTAACAAGAAAGTTTGTGCACCTGCTTTGTTAGCCAGATGTACTTCATCAGCCTCGAATCCGCCTTCGGGGCCTATCAGCACAGTACACGATTGATTTATGGGTAAGAATTTTTGAAAAGCCGGTATAGCTGTACCTTCATTGTGCGCGATGAATAACGCGGTGGATGAATGCGCATTAGCTTTCAGCAGATCTGCAAAACGCATCGGTTCATGCAGCACCGGCAACCATAGACCGGCTGATTGTTTCAAAGCAGCCAACATTACTTTGCTTAAACGTTCCTTATTCACTTTTTGCTTCTCGGTTCGTTTCGTAATTATAGGAGTTATGCTTTGAATACCTAATTCAGTTACTTTTTCAACCATCCACTCCCAACGATCGCTTTGTTTGGTTATGCCAACTGCTAAATGTATGGCCGGAACAGGTGAGTTTGTAGTAATGGTTTCAGTTATTTGAGCAGTACACGAACGTTTTTCTATAGTCACCAATTCTGCCTTAAATAATTGTCCTTTACCATTGGTTACAGAAATGGAATCGCCAATTTTATAGCGAAGCACTTGAATACAGTGCCGCGTGTCGTTTTCATCTAAAGTAATAAATGGAGGCGTTACAGTTTCGGTATAAAATAATTCCATAAGTTCCTAAAAGTCTTCTGGTAAAAGTAGGTTGCGGAACTCGAGTTACAAAATTTGTATTCTAAAAAGGCTGATTGAAGTACTTGCAACAGGGACAAGCGGTGCGTTAGCGTTGATTCTTGTAGAATTCTTCCAACACTATTTTAATAAATTCCTTTTCTGCTTTATACAGTTTAGCAATTTTACGGGCAGATAGAATTTTTTTAAATTCAGCATAGTATTTCTTCTTAATATCTAATTCCTTTTGTTCAGCGGCTAAACCATCTTCCAGCATTTTTTGAATTTCAGCATCACTCATATTTTTCATTCCGCCTTCTAAAATTTCTCGTTTATTTTTCCGTACGGCATCCAATTCCTTACGGTATTGGTTGTAAACAGGCCAAAAC
>JAHEYX010000036.1 GCA_023251415.1 Chitinophagales bacterium | reverse complement strand
CAATACAGGAACCGGCAATTCTTGTCCGGTACTGATTAATACCGGAAACAATCCGCCGAGTATTACCATGCCTACTAGCGGCTTGCATATTCCTAAAAGTACTCCATTTGTATTAACCGGTTCAGGCAGTGATCCGGATGGCGATGCTTTAACTTATAGCTGGGAGGAATTTGATAAAGGAGCCTCAACTACATGGGATGGGGGCGCAGCAACTACTTCATCACCTATTTTTAAATCACGTATTCCAAAAACAACCGGCACGCGTTATTTCCCTTCATTAGCCATAATTAATGCTGGTTATCCAACCGCACCAACGGCTACAATGGATGGATTAAAAGGTGAAATATTACCAACAGTATCGCGTACGTTAAATTTCCGCTTAACAGTTCGTGACAATAAAAATGGTGGAGGCGGCGTTGCAACTGGTGGTAACGGATGCTCTTCTACAGCCCCATTCACGGTTTTTGTAGACGGCTCTGCCGGACCATTCAAAGAGAATGTGCCAAATGGTGGCGAAGTATGGACCGGAGGCACTCCTCAAACCGTAACATGGAATGTTGCCAATACAACAAATTCAACGGTTAACTGCCAATTTGTAAATATATATATGTCTGTTGATGGAGGACTCTCTTATCCAACACTTATAGCCAGTCATGTACCTAATAATGGTACTTTAGCTATTAATGCACCGAATATTGCCACTTCTGTTACTGTACGCTTTATGATTAAATGCGAAGACAATTTGTTCTTCGATGTTAGCGATCAAAATTTTATTATTCAAAACAACCCTGACTTACCCTTGTTTGGCGGTATAACTGAAGTTAAGAATGAAATTAAAGTTGAAGTGGTACCGAATCCGGCTACTGATGAAATTTCATTTGTTGTTGATGGTGCAAGTAATACACAACTACACTATGAAATCGTAAATGTATTAGGGGCATCATTAATGCAAGGCAGTATCGATACGAATTTAGCCGCACAAAATGATAAAATCGGGATTGGTGCATTGCCAGCCGGTTTATACATTGTTCGCATTAGCAATAAAGAAAAACTTACAACAGTACGCTTTATTAAAAAGTAATCATGAAGAAAAAAATTGTATTTAGCTTATTATTTCTTTTTGCTGGTATAACCATTAGTTGGGCCGGCAAAATATGGAAATCAAAAGATCCTGCTCGTTTTATATCGGCTAATTGTCATAAAGACGAAAAGCTAACAGACAATACTTTTGGAGCATTTCAGCTGAATTTGAGCCGTTTGCGCAAACAAGCGGCTTCAGCTCCTGAAAACGATATACGTCATAGTAATACGGTAATCAATATTCCATATCCGGATGGCACTTTACGTACCTTTCGAATAATTCAAGCCGGCACCATGAGTAAGGAGCTTCAAGCACAGTACCCACAAATACGAAGCTATTCCGGTGAAATGGTCGAAAACCCGTCGGTAACGGCGCGTTTCGATTTCAATGAATCAGGCTTTCATGCCTTAGTGCGTGAATTAACCGATCAAGTTGTTATTGAACCGTTTTGCAGTGCCTCTAAAGCGTATTATGTGTGCTACTTTAAAAGCACCTATCGAAGTGTTCGTTCAGCAGAAATGCGTTAATTATTCAACTTCTATAACACTGCGTTTAAGCGGGTTGGCTGAAGCTTCTGCATAAGCAGCTTTATTGCGACTGATATCTATGGCATGAAATACAGCAGTTCTGAAACTGTCTTCGGAGGCTACATTAGTACCTGCAATATCAAATCCGGTTCCATGATCCGGCGAGGTTCTCGTTATACTTAATCCGGCGGTATAATTGGTTCCATTGCCAAAAGAAAGTGCTTTAAAAGGTATTAACCCTTGGTCATGATACATTGCTAAAACCGCATCAAACTGTTCGGTTTTACCACTTCCAAAAAAGCCGTCGGCAGGGAAAGGCCCCATAACTACCATCTTTTTTTCTTTTGCTTTTTGGATAGCCGGTATGATAAACTGTTGCTCTTCAGTACCGATATTTCCACCTTCACCGGCATGAGGATTTAAGCCTAATACCGCTATTTTGGGAGCTGTAAGTGCAAAATCTTGTTGTAAAGACTGATACAACAATTCAATTTTTTTATAGATTTTATCGACGGATAAATTTTTAGAAATTTCTGTAATGGGCACATGAACGGTTACCAAACCAACTTTTAAGGTATCACTAATCATCATCATCAACGATTCATTTTTACCAAAAAGCTTGGCTAAATAATCGGTATGGCCGTTGTAAGGAAATTCGTTGCTTTTTACATTTTTCTTACTAATTGGAGCAGTGACTAATGCGGCTAATTTACCTTCTCCAAGGTCTTTACAAGCAGCCATAAGCGACTTGATGGCATATTGCCCAGTTACCGGTAGTTCTTTGCCCGGCGTGATATTGATTTCTTCGTCCCAAACATTCACCACATTAATGTGCCCACGTTGAGCTTGTTCAACAGCATTGATGTTTGTAAAATTAAAATGATCTAATTTTAATTGCTTTCTCCACCAAGCCATGCTTTTTTGTGAAGCATAAATTATTGGGGTGCACAAATTCATCATTGCAGGCTCTGAAAAGGTTTTCATGACTACTTCCGGACCAATACCATTCAAATCTCCAATCGATATACCTATTTTCATAAATGCAACTGTGTTTATATTCTAAAGTAAATAAAACTAGCGGGCTCTATTTTTTAAGAAGCGATACAAGAAACGCATACCATAGCCGGTACCACCTTTACCGCGGTAACTCATTTCGGCATTCGTAAACGAACATCCGGCAATATCATTATGAACATAAGGATAGTCCGTAAAGAATTCGAGGAATTTTCCGGCGGTCATGGCACCACCATCAGCCCCCCCAACATTTTTAAGATCAGCTATAGATGAACGCATTTTTTCTGCGTAATCTTCCCAGAATGGCATTTCAACGGCACGTTCGTGAACCTCTTCGCCGGCTTTTTTAAATTCCTTTAAAACTTCTTCACCGGCATTGCCCATTATGGCATGTCCCCAAGGGCCTATAGCACGTGCAGCAGCACCGGTTAAAGTGGCAATATCCACTACTAATTCAGGTTTAAAGCGTGAAGCATAGCTTAAAGCATCAGCCAATATCATTCGACCTTCAGCATCCGTATTCAATACTTCAACAAAAAGTCCATTGTGCATCTTAATGATATCACCAGGGGTATATTCGGCTCCATTGATGCGATTATCGGTTGAAGGAATTAACCCAATAACATGTAAGTTTAACTTGGCTTTTGCAATCGCCATAAATGTTCCAAGCACAGTAGCGGCACCGGTCATGTCGCACTTCATATGGTCCATGCTATCCGGGGTTGGTTTTAAACTCAATCCACCGGTATCATAAGTTACGCCTTTTCCTACCAGCACGATAGGCGCTTTGTTTTTTGCATTGGCAGGCTTCCATTCGAGAATACTAAAAGTTGGTTCAACCACACTACCCATATTTACCGCTAATAAGCCTCCAAATTGGTTTGCAACAATTTTCTTTTTATTCCACACCTCTGCTTTAAAGCCATAACTTTTAGCAGTTTTTAATACCATTTTACCCAAATCCACTGAATTAAAGCTCAACACAGGCTCGTTTACCATATCACGCACCGCAAAAAGACTTTCAGCAACGATAGCTAATTGGTCTACTTCCTTTTTGGTGGCGTCATTACCGGTTACGATAACTTGTTTTAAGCTGTTTTTCTTTTTAGCAGCGTCTTTGAAGTATTTTATAAATTGATAATTGCTAAGTACTAAACCTTCTGCAAAATAAATTTGTGCTTGTTCAATTGCGCTCTGGTTAACAATTTGAACGGTATCGAGTTTCATTTTGTTCACCATTCCACACAGCACATGTCCGGCTTTTCGGCAATTTTCATGCGTTAGATGCAATTGGTCTTTTTTAACCTCAGGTACACTTACAAAAACGATGGTATCTTGATGAGGGAAATAATAACTGGAGTTATTATTGGCTTGTTGTGCAGCAATAAAATCTTGTTGTTCTTTTTTCAAACCTTTGATCGCAGGGGCTTCGCCGGTATTTACCAAATAGATAGTCGATTTATTTTCCGGTTTTGAAGCATAACGTATGGAAGTGGCAGCCATAATAATTGGGTTTAGTTGAGATGCTACAAACCTACTAAAAATATTTATAATTGAAAGGATTTATGCGGAAGTTCGACTTAAAAAAGCCGTAAAGTATACTAAATTAATACAAATTACCTGGTTAAATGAACGTATAAAAATACGCTGTCCTTTATGCAACATTTTTGGCAATTTATCCGTCTATACCTATAGAAACCTTTTTACTATGATGCTCCTTCTTACCATAGCAGTTTTAGTAATAGCCGGCGCTTCCAATGGTGTTAAACGATTCAATAAATAATTTTGAACTGCAATTTTATTGTTGTTTACGCTAACATGCCGTTCTAAGTATTACTTTTGTGTTCATGTTTAACGAAATCGTGAACCGCTCGGCAACTTTTAACTTTATCATAATCGATAAGTACAATGCCGGTTTGCAGCTTGTAGGGTCTGAAGTAAAGTCTATTCGGGATGGTAAAGCCAACCTCAGCGATGCGTATTGCTATTTTAAAAAAGGCGAACTATTTATCAAAAACTTACACATTACTGAATATAAGCTGGCCAATCAATTTAATCATGAGCCGCTGCGCGAACGTAAACTTTTATTGGAAAAGCAAGAGTTGAAAAAGCTAAACAGCAAGGTTAAAGAAAGAGGCTATACCATTATCCCTATGCGTATTTTCTTGTCGGAATCCGGGTTTTTGAAACTCGAAATCGGCTTGGCAAAAGGAAAAAATTCAGCTAATAAAAAAGACAGTATCAAGCAAAAAGACATGAAACGTGAAATGGATAGGGAATTAAGGCGCAAATAATCGATTTTGAGACGAAGATTTAATCATATTTCCAACAAGAATAATAAATTGGACCGTTTGGTAGTTGTTCTTGATGAATCAATTTAAAAGACATTTCATAAAAGAGCGCATCTTCAACCGGGTTTTGATACAAAACAAAGAGGGGACGAGGCGATCGCAAATAACTGGCTTTTAATTGTTGCAATACAGCGCGCATGGTACTTGATCCGAAAGGGTTAAAGAAATAAATTACCTCAACATCATCAGGTACAGCAACAAGAGCAGCATCAGCATTAATGAATGAAATTGCGGCACCCTTTATTCGTTCTGCATTGGCCTTAGCATATTCTAATGCCTCTTGGTCTAATTCAATTCCAATAACTTTTTTGAACCCTTTTATTGCAGCAAATGCTATAATTTTACCACTACCGCAACCATAATCTAAAAAAACACTTTCATTTACTTTGATGGGTAAATGATGCAAGCCTTCAAAAAAAGGTAAGCTGTCGCTTGGTACATTGGCATGGGCATCTGCATTGCTTGCTTCAAGCTTTGTGGTCATTAAGCGCGCATCCAAACGTGGATAATATAATTTATAACGACGACGTAAGTAGCGTTCGTAATAATCATAATAACGATTCAATAGTGCATAAGGAAGTAAGGTGCTTAAATGCATGCTGTAAAGGTATAAGTAGCCGGCTAAATTAGTAGCATCGAATTTAAAAATCTTTGAACGCTAATGGTGCTATAAAAACAGAATAAACATGTCAGAAGTTTATGGAAATAGGATCACCTCATCATCTGATAAATTATCGTAAATTGCATGCTGCATTGTATGAAAAAATTCGGCCTTTTAATTTTTCTGGTTTTTACGCTTCTTCAGGCACTTGCGCAAACATCCGCAATTGAAGCTACAATTAATGCTTCTGATGTTATTATCAGTGGCAAGGTAATCGATTGCTCCGCTGCAATGATTGATGATTTAGGCACGAATAATTATATTGTTACACTTGATGTAGATTCAATTTATTTACGGAACACCTTTGTACAACAACAGCATATTCAGCTTTTTTGGAAAGTGAACGGTTATGAAAACGAGACTGCGGCTTTTCAGAAAAAAATACAAATGTATAAACAAGGCAAATGGGTGTTCTTCATTAACAGAATTCAACTTTATAGTTCCGCTCAAATGAATGAAGACCAAATACAAGTGTTAACTCCGGAAATAGAAGCTAAAATAAATGCAATAAAGCAAACCAATTTAATTCGAATAAATAATTATGCTCAAAACAAAACTTGCCCCGAGTCTTGTAAATTTTGCAAAGCAATTTCACAAGAAAGATGGCATCGAGTAAAACGCTATTTCAAACATAAAACGATTTACCCATTGACAGCACATCGCAACGTAAAATGGGCATTACCGGATCATGATATCATTTTAACGCTGCCTTCCTTTATGACGATACGTTATATGTTTAATACTTCAAACGGGCAAGTACCCGCATATGCACGTTATCAAGTAGGATATTATCACTCCTTTGCTTCCTGGATTCCCTGGACACTTCATAAGTTATTTCACATTCAAGCGTATCGTTACTTTCACTTTGAAAATACAAACAAATTAATCCTACGAAAATTTAATGTAAAGCAAGATGCTGCCACCTCCTATATTTCCGCTTATCAGCAATCCATAGCACGCATGTTGACAGATTCAAGCTTAATTAAAGTATATGGACCTAATATGCCAATTCCCGCGGAACTTGTTTTACTTCATTTGGTATCAGAAAGTGAATTTCGGTTTTACCTCGATTACCAAAGCATGCCGGATTATGCGCAACGAGCTTATCAATACATAGATGATTTAAAGAACAAAGATCAAATTTACACCTTGTGCCTAATGGCATTTCATACCAATCCTGATTTTGGACGCTATGCGCTAAAAGCATTAGCCGATATTCGAGCGATAAACACTATTCCATTTCTAATTCAAATTGCCGAACAAGGTCGTCCGGCTTATGCCAATTCAGATTTAAGTATCGATGCCCATGAACACTATTGGCAACAACTTTCCCGCACTTTAGATGAATTGACTGGATGTTACACCTATGCACACCATGTACCGTTTGGGGTTTCCGGAAATTTAACAGCTATCGCATTTTCTTTGCCGGTTTGGAAATCTAAATATGTTGTGCTCAATTAGTCAGTTTAAATAAAACCGATTTTGTCAAGTAATATTTAATCGGTTTGTTTTTATAAATAGCAGGCATCCAATTAGGCATGGCTTTAAACACACGAACCACTTCATCTCCGCAGCCATAACCAATATCCTTTAGAAGAGTAATGTCGCTTACTTTACCCTTTTCGTCAATGGCAAAACGAACAACGATACGGCCGTCTACTTCATTTTCTTTTGCTAACGGAGGGTATTTTAATGAGCGATAAATAAATTTATTTAAAGCTGAATCGCAACCGATAAAATAGGGTTCTGCAATATTGTTCAGCACCTTTTCAAGCGTGTTTTTTTTCGAGCCGCTTCCTTGGCTTTTTAGTGTATTTGATGGTAGGACACTTAATAATAGCACCACAATAAACAGGCTTAACTTTACCATGTTTTGTTTTTTCTGAGATGAACTAATCGATACCAAATACTCCGCTTTTTAATAGGGGTTTCAATTATTTCAGGAATACCAGCGTAAACCTGAAATCCCCCTTGAATTATAACCTGTTCGTATACCATTGGAGGGATTTTTTCTTCAATAACACTGGTTTCTAATTCTTTTAACGGATAACAATTTATAATCAATTTAAATCCCTGCTGCTTTAAATCGTTTACTTTTACTTGTGTTGGCGTATAAAACACACCCTTGTGTTCAGGCAGTTCGAATGTTAAAGCAGCTGATTTAATCGTATCTGAAAGCGTGAAACGAAAAACGCCATTGTTGTCTGTAACTAGCGTATCGTTTGTTTCCGGTATAAAAACTTTAATTGCTGCTACTCCAACATTGTTTAATAATACCCTACCACTATACATTGGTTTTGCAACTGCCACTGCCTGTATAATTGGTTTCCCAATCTTCTTACTTGATGCTTGAGCAAAGGCAGAATTCAGCATCGGAAACAATAGCGCAACTGCTGCCCATTTTTGCCAAAAGAATGGAGTTGGCTTGCTTTCAAGAATTGGAAATGCTCGATTTAGTTGCTCTTCATTGAAGCGGCCACAACCAATATTCTTTTTATGCTGTTGAATAAAACCAACTAATTCGTCGGTCGACCAACTGCTAAAATCGGTCAAGTACTTTTCACAACGGGCACAATAATGACCTTGCGCTGAAACAGGCATACTGTTAAAATCTTCCCCACAAGGTTGATTAATTTTTATGGTAATGCTGGATTGTGCCATTTTCAATTCGTGTTAATTGTATAGATGGGATAACCGGTAATTAGGTTGCAGCACTATTATTTTTTCTTTGGCTTTTGCCCTCTGGTTTTAGGTTTGCCATATTTTTTAAGCATACGTTCTTTATGGCTTACAATAACATTTACTTTTTTATTCTTCTTTTTCTTTTCATGAAATGAAGGTCCTGAAATAGCCTCATTTAAGGGTTTGAGATGAATAATACGATTAACATCTACCGGCATTTCGCTGGCTATCAATTCGACAGACTTACTAACATCAGCTGGAAAGCGCTTCATTTTTATTTTAAACTTCATCAACGCTTCAACCTGGCTTTGAAATTCTTTTTCTGCTTTTGTTATAAAGCTAATGGCTATACCTTCTTTATCGGCACGACCTGTTCGACCAATACGATGAATATAATTTTCAGGAACATCAGGCATATCAAAATTAATAACGTGCGTTACTTCACTTATATCCATCCCACGTGCAATAATATCCGTTGCAATCAATACACGATTGGTTCCGTTCTTAAATTCTTTTACAGCTTCAAAACGCACATTCTGAGCACGATTTGCATGTATAATACCAATACCTTCCGGCATTAATTGGGTTAAATTTTCATGAACCAAATCAGCTTGTTTTTTGGTTGCGATAAACACCAATACTTTAGTCATTGTGCTATCAGTACTCAGCAAATGGTGTAATAAATTAATTTTAGTATAGAAGTTCGGTACCGGATAGCCAATTTGTAGGATACTCTCTAACGGTGTTCCGGTTGGTGAAGCTTCAACAACTTGTGGTTGAGTAAAAAAATCTTGTATTAATAATTCCACTTCTGTTGTCATGGTTGCCGAAAACAATAAGTTTTGGCGTTTTGCTGGAAGTAAATCCAATACGCGTGTTAATTGTGTACGAAAACCTAAATCCATCATTTCATCCACTTCATCGATCACCAATTTTTTAACTTGTTTTAACTTTAAATGATTGTTTAAAGCAAGATCTAATAATCGTCCGGGAGTAGCTACTAAAACATCAGCGCCGTTTTTAAGTTCGGCAGCTTGGGTATTAATATTGGCCCCACCATAAACACCAACTACTGAAGCATTCATGTATTTGGTTAACTTTTGAACTTCAAGCACAATTTGTGCAACAAGTTCTCGAGTTGGAACTAATATGAGCAATTGAACACTTTTGTCTTTAGTAAATTGCCACATTCGCAAACAAGGCAAAAGAAAAGCCAGTGTTTTTCCGGTGCCGGTTTGGGCAATTCCAACAATATCGCGGCCCGACATTATAGGTGAAAATGCCTTTTCTTGAATTGTGGTGGGTGTTTGTAAACCCATATCTTCAAGTGCATTCCAAAGTGAACGATTTAAATTTAAATCAGCAAAAGTCATGATAGCTATATTTGAAGACGCAAGGTAGCTATTTATAACCGGTTTAAGTGAGTAGAATAAAACAGTAAGCGCTTTAGTAATTAATCTTCATCATAAAATTCAATTAAAGCGCCAAAGTAGGCTTCAATCCAACCTTCGCAAATATCCTCGAAGGCTTCATCCGGTATATTGGTGTGGTTTAATTCAACTGATGTTCCTTTTTTGTGCGGGTGTAATTTAAGGGTAACGATTGAGGGTTCTGCTTGATCACCAAAATACCACTCTTGTTGAATTAATTTGCCTTTCTCAAAAGCTAAGTTCATTCCCACAATACTATCATCCCATAAGGAAAATTCAGTTTGCGGCTCTTCTTTCATTACAGCTTTTTGACCGGTCCATAACATTATGGTTGGTTCAAACGTTAATGCGGCATAAACTGTTTCAGGTTCTGCAGAAATGAGAAAGTACTTTTTGAAATTTTTCATAGTGTATTATCAAATTCATTCTTTAATAAAGCTTAGATAAATATTGATTCGTATAATTACAATACTTTATTTATGGTAAAAACGTTCATTAACGATTAAGCCATTTTCCCATTGTTGTACTGCAACTTGTGCCATTTTAATCGGAGCCGGAGCACCTTTAAATTGAAGTTCCAACCAGTTTTCAATCATTACAGTAGCACCATCAGCACTTACAGTAAAGCCATCTACTCCCATTCCTAAAAAGGCTTCAACGGCATTCATAAATTCTAGTTCGTGAATGCGACAAGCAGCTTTCCCAATGCGACGATTGTTTTCGCCAATATCTTCCATTACTACATTTTCAGCATAATATTTTTCAAAAGCATCAAATAATTGGCCTTTAGCAAGTAGTTCATAAATGTCTTGTGCACGTTCTAAGTTGGTCATAATAAATAATTGATTTTAATAATAATTAATTACAAAGATGTAAAACAATTTCCAATTCAAAACAGGCATTTATGAATTTAGGTTCTGTTAATCATTAGCAGAAACAAAACCTTGTTTTACTTAATTAAAACTGTCCTTTACTTTTTATCGCTTTGATTTAACCATTCCAGCAGGTCATTAAACATTGCTGCATTTATTTCATGCACGGCCTCATAGCTTTTAAATAAAGGTATCAAACCAAGCGTGTGTAAAAAATCTACTGCTGCTAATGCAGTTGCATAATTTATTACCGGATCATTTTTGCCGTGACTAATAAATAATCGAACGTTTTTTAAGGCCGAACTTTTGCTTACCATCGGTTTTAATTCTTCAGGTATTCGTCCACTCATTACTGCAATTCCTTTCACGATTTCAGGTTGCGTTAAAGCAATAGCATAACTCATTACCGCTCCTTGACTAAAACCACAAAGATAAATTTGAGTAGTATCGATAGTGTATTTCTTTTTTAACTCTTCAATAAAATTAAGCAATTGCTTTCTGCTCTTTTCAAAATCTGCAACTTTGAATGCAGGCTGTCCTGCTTCGAAATTTAATGGATACCAAGCATAACTGTTTGTTGCTAATTTGTTTGGCGCTTGTGCACTTATTACTAAGAATTTATCCGGCAATTGTGGAGCAAAAGAAAACAAGTCGGCTTCATTACTGCCATAGCCATGTAATAATAATAACAAGGGTGGGTGAGTGGATTTAATGCGCGCTTCACGAACTAAATAAGCTAAGGAAAGCGATTTATTATTTTCGGCATAGAGCACTGTACTCGAAATGAATAGGGAAAGTAGTATCGTAATTATTCGCATTGGATAGTTGATAGGGTATTGCAATTGGTTATTGTAAACTGGTGCTTTAAAAATAGGCGAATTATTCAACCTTTATTACTGCTTTTAATGGCAAGTTCCGACTTGAACTACCTATCTTAATATAATACTCGCCCTTTTCTAAAACATCCTGATTGCTAGAATTTGAATGCACTAAAGCAGCAGCCGCTAATTGCAACTGTACTACTTTTTGTTCACCGGCCTTTAATGCTACTCGTTTAAATTGTTTTAAAGCAATTACAGGCTGCGTTAATTCAGCTACTGGTTGATTGATGTATAATTCTACCACTTCAACTCCATCAACAGTTCCGGTATTTTTCATTTCAAATTCAATTGTTACAGTTTCATCGGAATGGAGAACCGCTTTATCAAGATGGATATTGTTATACTCGAAAGTGGTATAACTTAAACCAAAACCAAAAGGAAACAAGGGATGTCCACTTCCATCTATATAATCATCACCACGTCCTGTTGGTTGATGGTTATACACCAAGGGTAATTGCCCTTCACTCATTGGAAAGGTAATAGGCAATTTGCCGGATGGATTTTGTTCGCCCAACAGTAATTCGGCTATTGCATTTCCTTGTTGTTCGCCGCCATACCATGTTTCAAGTACAGCATCAACACTATCTATCCAATTAGCCATATTTACAGCACTACCACCACTTAGTAAAACAATCATCGGTTTATGTAAGGCCGCTAATTGCAAAAGTAACTGCTCTTGAAATCCTTGAAGACGCAGCGATTTGCGATCTTGAAATTCTCCTTCTTCTATTCCTCCATAAAATAAAATTACCTCAGCTTGTTTTGCACGATTAATTGCTTCTTCCATTTTAACCTGTTCCTCATTTTGGGTTTGCATGTTCCAAATCAGCTTCAATTGGGCATTGCCAACACTTTCATAAAATTCAATACGTAATGCATACCGCTTATACTGAACAAAATCAAATGCTACAGTTTGTTGATGAAACCCTGTTTTTTGCCAACCATCGATTACCAATTTACCATCTATGTATAAACGATACCCATCATTTCCGGCTAATCCAATTTGATAATTACCCGACTTCGGAGCTTTTAATTGTGTAGTAAATACTGCCGAAAAATAATCACTGCTTATTTTAGGATCAGGCGAATAAAAAGTGTAATAGAAATCCAAGATCGATTCATTGCGTTCAACCGCAGCCGGTGCTTTCAGGGTTATATTGGAAAAGTACTTGCTCTGTACACCATGTGTAAACGAATCAATAAATAATACTTCAGTTGGAATCGTGGTGAAATTCGAAAAGCTGCGACCAACACCTTCACTATACGTAATTTTAGTAGTAGGAGCACAATGTGTTTTCAAACCTTCTACTAAGTTAACCGGATTTGCACTCACACCTGAATAGCCACCCAGGCGGCAATCAACAGCATCTCGACCTATAACTGCAATGGACTTGATGGACTTTGAAAGTGGGAGCAACTTGTTTTTGTTTTTTAACAACACCATGCTTTCAATAGCCGCTTGTTTTGCCAAGGCTTTATGTTTTTCTTTAGCGATAGCGGTCAAAGAAGCATACGGGTGTTCAAATAATCCAAGTGTAAATTTTATGCGTAATACACGTGCCACTGCCGAATCAATTGCAGCACTCGATACTTTTCCGTTTAAGAAATAAAGATTAAACAGTTGATCGTGTTGTATAGCAGTTTGGAAAATAACATCCATTCCGTTTTCAATAGCCAATTTACCGGAATTAGGATAATCAACAGAAGTATGATGTAATACATTTGCACCGCCAACTGCACCGGCATCTGAAATTACATATCCTTTAAATTGCCATTCCTGTTTTAGTTTCTTTTGTAACAAGTCGCTGTTCATGCTGCAGGCTGTTCCATTCAGCGAATTGTAACTACTCATAATGGAGCGGGAGCCGCCTCTCAAAATACATGCTTTGAATGGGTATAAATAAAGGTCATTCAAAGTGCGTTCATCAACATGAATGGGATAACTATCGCGACCACCATCTCCTACATTTGCTACAAAGTGTTTGGGTGTTGTAATGATATTTCGTTTTTCAAATTCTTGAACAAAGGCAACTCCCATTTCTGCACTCAGAAAAGGATCTTCTCCGTAAGTTTCTTCAACACGTCCCCAACGTACATCTGAAGCAATGTTAACTACCGGTGAAAGCACTTGTCGAATACCACGTTGTTGTGTTTCTAAAGCAATTGATTCTGCTACGCAATGCATTAAACTGGTGTCGAAGCTTGCTGCCAGAGCTATGGATTGTGGAAACACGGTCGCATTTTTAGCAACCAAACCGTGCAAAGCTTCTCCAAAAAACAAAGCAGGAATTCCCAATCTGGTTTGATTGACTAAATACGATTGTATGGTATTTAATTGCTGAATAGTACCTACTGCATCTGTTTCTGCATTGTTATTAATTAATTGCTGGGCTGCAGTTGCAATTTTTGTATCAGCACTTAATTCTAAACCAAAAATTCCACTGCGGTATTGTACCGAATCAAATTTACTGTCATGCGCTATCATAAACAACTGACGAAATTTTTCTTCAGGTGTCATCCGTTGCAATAAATCTTGAACCCGTTGTTCGACCGGTAAATTGGCATTTTTATAGGCCGCAGTATTTTGACCCGATAAATGGTAACAATAAAAAAATAGCAGTAGAAGCAAACAATAACGGCGCATTGAAATCGAGTTTAAAAAAATAAAAGTAGTATTTTTATAAAATGAAAAAGCATATTCAAGTACTTATTTTACTGTTCCTATGGAGTTGCACAACGGCAATTGCACAACATCAAACCTATATACCTCCTAAGGATTCAATGGTGATTAAAAAGTTAAACACCTGGCAAAACTATAAGTTTGGTTTATTGATGCATTGGGGAACTTATAGCCAATGGGGTATTGTAGAAAGTTGGAGTCTTTGTCCGGAAGATGAAGATTGGTGCCAGCGTAAAGGACCATATGCTGCCAATTATTTTGAATATGTTAAGCAATACGAAAATTTACAAACTACCTTTAATCCAAGGCACTTCGACCCTGATAAATGGGCTGTAGCAGCAGCACATGCCGGAATGAAATACGTGGTGTTTACTACCAAACATCACGATGGTTTTTGCATGTTTGATACCAAACAAACGGATTATAAAATCACT
>JAHEYX010000322.1 GCA_023251415.1 Chitinophagales bacterium | reverse complement strand
AAATTCACAATGGCAAGCGTTAAATATGGATGCCGGTTTGGGTTTTGCCTTTACTATACATCATTGGGGTCCGTTTGAAACCTTGAAACCATTGACGGTGCGCATTGACTTGCCTTTCTACCTGCGTGGCGTAAATATACTAGACAGCTTTAACTCAAATAAATCACCTTATACTTACAATGAATTTATCACGGTAGGAATCAACCGTTGTTTCTAAGTTGAACCACTCCTGCTTAAGCCGGCGATTATTGACCTAGCAATTTTATAAGTTGTTGGTTAAAATCGCCGGTTTTGTTTTTTAAAACTGAGAAGAATGCTTTATCAAACGTTTCCACTGTTACAACGGCTTTCTTGATCAACTTCTTACCGGCTTCGGTTAATACCACTGTTTTCGCTCGTGTATCGGTTTCATGTTCTTGCCGTTCGATGAGCCCTTTACTTTGCAAGGTGCGTAATACCGTAGAAGTAGTCATCGGATCTATTTTGGTATGCGCCGATAATACGATTTGAGTAACTTGGGTATGGTGCAACGACAACCAATGTATGCTGGCTAATAAAACAAATTGAGAATGGGTAATATCGTATTTTTCAAGCACCTTCTTGATTTCACGTTGCCACAAGTTAGTTACTTGCCACAGCAGAAAACCGGAGCTTTCTTCGGGTTGATCTACACTAAAAGTATTATCATTATTTTTCATAGCCTGCGATTGAGTTCCAAAAATAAGCGATTATAATTTAGCAGCCGCTTCAATTTGAATTTGCATGTCTTGCGGTAAAGCAGCTACTATCTTTTCGGCCACTATTTTACGCCATAAAAAACCCAGCGGACCACTCACTTGCATAGTGGTAGTGAGTTCTAGTCCGTTGGCTGTTTCTTTAAAAGTATGTATGCCATACATTTTAGCTAATGGAAAATTTGTGCAATCCACGAAGCGTTGATAAGGAACGGTTTCATGAATAGCGATTTTCATTTTCGGACCGCCTTTGGGTTGAAACAGAAAATGATTGCCTTGTTGAAAAGGACCATCCAATTGCGCCATTTCGATGCTTTTGTCCCATTGGGTCCAGTTGTTTACATCGGCAAATAAATTCCAGATTTGTTCTTTACGGATAGCTGTTGTTACTACGGTGTGCGATTTTGACCACATAAAAATAAGTTTTGTTTATTATAAGCGCAAATATAGTAAGTGTACTTATAATAAACAAATTTATTTTATTGCAGAATGTCGTTTAGGCGCTGTAGCTTACCAAATCTGTACGCGATCTTCAGGTTTTACGTACATTTTATCCCCTTCTTTCACACCAAAAGCTGCATAGAACGGATCGAAATTAGCAATCGGACCGTTAACGCGTTGTTTAGCCGGAGCATGCGGATTGGTTTTAAGTTGTTGTTTTACTGCTTCTACATTATAAGCCGTGCGCCAACTGAATGCATAAGCAATAAAGAAACGTTGATCGCTAGTTAAACCGTCGATGCTCGAATCTTTTTTACCGGCTTGTGATTTTTTCAATGCTTCGTAAGCGATAACCAAACCTCCTAAGTCGGCAATGTTTTCGCCCAAGGTTAAGCGACCGTTGATGTGGAAGGTATCCACGGCAACAAATCCGTTAAATTGATTAACGAGTTGTTTGGTTTTAGCAGCAAATTGTTGACGGTCTTTATCAGTCCACCAATTATTCAAATTACCATCAGCATCGTATTGTGAACCTTCATCATCAAAACCATGGGTAAGTTCATGTCCGATTACAGCACCAATTGCCCCGTAGTTAACTGCATCATCCGCATCGGCGTTGAAATAAGGTGACTCCAATATACCGGCCGGGAATACAATTTCATTCATGGTTGGATTGTAATAAGCATTGATGGTTGGCGGTGTCATCCCCCACTCGTTTTTATCAATAGGTTTACCCAATTTACTCAACATGCGATTGAATTCAAATTCATTGGCACGCATAGTATTCAACACGTACGCATCGCGCTTGATGTCTAATTTACTGTAATCACGGAAATGATCGGGGTAAGCCAATTTACGATTGATTTTATCCAATTTGGCAATGGCTTGTTTTTTCGTTTCTTCACTCATCCAATCACGACTCATGATACGTTCTTTATAAGTAGCGATGATATAATCAACCATCACTTTCACTTTTTCTTTGGTCGCTTTGTTAAAATAAGATTCCACATAAATTTGACCCAAAGCTTCGCCCAATAAACGATCGGTAGCGTTCAAGGCACGTTTCCAACGCGGTTTCATTTCTTTAACCCCACGTAAAGTAGTGGCATAGAAAGCAAAGTTTTGTTGTTCGAAATCATGGCTTAATTCATCCGCACAAGCATTGATCAAATTCCATTTCAAATAGTTTTTCCATTCTTCAATGGTATGGCGGTGTAAGATTGGATTCAATCCGGTAATAAATGCCGGTTGGTTTACGATGATGGCTTCTTTCTCATTTAATTGCAATCCGGCTAAATAGGCTGACCAATCAAACTCAGGGCACATACGTTTCAATTCTTGTAAATCACGTTTATTATACAATTTAACCGGATCACGATTATCAACCGGCGCATTCGATACTTTAGCTAAATCGGTTTCGATGGTTAATACCTGACGCATCGCTTTGAGCGAGGTAATTTCATCCATACCCATTAATTGAAACATCTTTTGAACGTGCTTTTCATAAGCTAAACGAATATCGCTTAAGTTTTTATCGGCACTTAAATAATAGTCTTTGCTCGGCATACCCAAACCACCTTGGTACAATTGACTGATATAGGCGCTACTGTTACGGGCATCTACATCCACAAAGAAATTGAACAACGATTCAACCCCTTGTTTATGTTGTGTAGCTAATAATGGCGCTAAGTCTTTAGTAGCAGTTAAGGCATCAATTTGCGCTAATTGTTCTTTTAAAGGTGCAATACCTTCTTTATCGCGTTTAGCTGAATCCATAGCTGTTGCGTAGAAGTCACCAATTTTTTGTTCGTTGGAACCGGCAGCAGCATTGGCTTTTTCGGCTTTTTCTAAAATAGATTTCAAACGATCGTGGATACGCAATTCGATAATACCATCAATTCCCCAACTGGATTCAGAAGCCGGGATTGGATTAGCGGCTAACCATTTGTGATTAACGAATTCGAAGAAATCATCCTGCGGACGATAAGTCGAATCGAGTTCACTTAATACGATGGCCGGAGTTTTAGGGGCAGTATCTTCTTTTTTAGAAGCACTGTTTGTACAAGCAATTTGCGTAGCAAGAGCTACAAGCGCTAAGGCGGCTAACCAGTTATTTTTCATAAATTATAATTATGGGACGAATATACAATCAATGTCGGAATTAAAAAGGGTGAGAAACTACCCCTAACTAGCGTTTGTAAAGAATTACCTTTACCTGACCACTATGCCATTCTTTAATAATGGTTTTTTGTTTTAAAGAATCCAGTTCTTCATCGGTAAAGGCGGTGCAAATATTTGAATACAAGATATACTTATAGTTTTTGGCGGTATCGATATCGGTTATTTCAAAACTACTTTTATAAAACACTAGTTGATCGGTCATTACTTCCGGCTTACAAAGCGGGAAATGAGCTGCCACCTCATTACTTTTAATCACTTGATTAGTAGCTTCGGATGCTTTTATATAATCAAAGGCTTCATTTC
>JAHEYX010000035.1 GCA_023251415.1 Chitinophagales bacterium | reverse complement strand
ATATTGAAAAATTTGTCGGTAAAAAAGTATTTTTAGAAGTGCGCGTAAAAGTTAAAGATAACTGGATCAACAACGAACGATTACTCAAGCATTTTGGATATCAATAAGCACTAACAATTGCATTTCTATTCGTCCTAAAAAAACGTACATTTGCAATCCAAATTAAAAACGAAAAGAAAAATTATGTCAAAAGGTACTGTATCGCAATTTATGGAATTGCATTATCGCCACTTCAACTCTGCTGCGATGATGGATGCTGCTAAAGCTTATGTAACACACTTGGAAGAAGGGGGCAAAATGATGATTACTCTTGCCGGTGCGATGAGTACAGCTGAACTCGGTATTTCATTGGCTGAAATGATTCGTCAAGATAAAGTTGCAATCATCAGTTGCACCGGAGCCAATTTGGAAGAAGATATTATGAACTTGGTCGCACATTCGCATTATAAACGTGTTCCAAATTATCGTGACTTAAGTCCGCAAGAAGAATGGGATTTATTAGAAAACCATTATAATCGTGTAACGGATACTTGTATTCCGGAAGAGGAAGCGTTTCGACGTTTACAAAAACACATTCATGGTGTTTGGAAAAATGCAGAAAATGAAGGAAATCGTTATTTCCCGCACGAGTACATGTACAAAATATTATTAAGCGGTGAATTGGAGCAGTATTATGAAATTGATCCAAAGAACAGCTGGATGTTAGCTGCTGCTCAAAAGAACATTCCTATAATTGTTCCGGGTTGGGAAGATAGTACGATGGGGAACATCTTTGCATCTTATGTTATTAAAGGAGAATTGAAAGCTTCTACCATGAAATCGGGAATTGAATACATGGTTATGCTGAGTGAATGGTATCGTGCAAATTCTTCCGGCAAAGGGGTAGGCTTTTTTCAAATTGGTGGCGGAATAGCCGGCGATTTCCCAATCTGTGTTGTACCAATGATGTATCAAGATTTAGAATGGCATGATGTTCCATTCTGGAGCTATTTCTGTCAAATTAGCGATAGTACAACATCATACGGTTCATACAGTGGTGCTGTTCCAAATGAAAAAATTACCTGGGGTAAATTGGATATTCATACGCCTAAATTTATTGTAGAAAGTGATGCAACTATTGTTGCACCATTAATGTTTGCTTGGATTTTAGGTTGGTAGTGCTTTTACAACTGCTTACCCTGCAGAAAACAATACACCTTGGTTAAGCTAAGCGTCATTATTGTCAATTTTAATGTCAAATACTTTTTAGAAGAGTGTTTGCAATCGGTTCGTGCCGCAACACGAACAGGCAACGCTGAAATCATTGTGGTGGATAATGATTCCAAAGACGGCTCTGTCGAATGGATTCAAGCTCGATTTCCGGAAGTTAACGTTATTGCAAACAAAGTAAATGTTGGTTTTTCGAAAGCGAATAACCAAGCACTTGCTATTGCAAAAGGCGAATATGTATTGTTGCTAAATCCGGATACAGTTGTTGAAGAGGATTCCTTTTTGAAGTGTATTCAATTTATGGACGAGCATCCGGAAGCCGGTGGCTTAGGTGTAAAAATGATTGATGGTAAAGGCAATTATCTTCCGGAAAGTAAACGTGGATTCCCTGATCCGAAATCTGCTTTTTATAAATTAAGTGGGTTGTTTAAATTATTCCCAAATTCGGCTCGTATCAATAATTATTATTTAGGGCATTTACCTAATAATAAAACGAATGAGGTTGAGGTATTGGCCGGTGCATTTATGTTTATGCGTAAAAGCGTTTTGGATGAAATTGGTTATTTGGATGAAACCTTTTTTATGTATGGCGAGGATATTGATTTAAGTTGGAGGATAGTCAAGGCGGGTTATAAAAATTACTATTTTCCAGAAACATGCATTTTGCATTATAAAGGGGAAAGCACTAAAAAGGCGAGCTTTAACTATGTTAAGCTGTTCTATTTAGCCATGATTATTTTTGCGAAAAAGCATTTTAAACATGCAAAAGCAGGATGGTTTATTGCAGCCTTACAAGGAGCTATTTATTTAAAAGCCGGACTCGCTTTTTTTAGCGGACTTCTTCGCAAGCTCACGCCATTTGTTTTGGATTGTGTACTAATTTTCATTGGATTATTCGGAATAGCGCATTTCTGGGAAACGCGGGTTCGTGCTGCCGATGCGCTGCATTATCCTGTTGTTTACATTTGGGGCGTATTACCAAGTTACATTCTGTTTTGGTTGGCAGGTGCTTATTTCTCTGGAGGATACGACAAACCCTATCGTTGGCAACGACTTATCCGAGGCGTATTATTAGGAGCAATAATAATTGCCGTAGCCTATGCCTTTTTACCCAAAAACTGGCAATATTCACGTGCATTAATTTTACTCGGAACTGCTTGGAGTATTCTAGTAATGCTGGTTTGGCGTATGTTGCTCAGCTGGATGGATCATGAATTGTTTCAAACAGCCGACGAGCAAAAACGAATTTTAATAGTTGGGGAAACCGCAGAAGCTAAACGAGTAGAACAAATTCTAAGTCAAATTAAAGTCAAACATACCTTAATCGGATTAGTGCAACCCAGCGAATCCAATTTAAGTAAGGCTACGAACTACTTAGGTAGTTTACAACAATTAACCATTTTACTTGATGCCTTTCAAGTTAATGAATTAATATTTTGTGCCAAGGACATTCCGGCTTCGAGTATAATTTCATTGATGCAACAACATGCTAATCAGTGTAGTTTTAAAATAGTAAGTGAAGATGGGGTAAGTATTGTAGGGAGCAATAGTAAAGACACAGCCGGTGATTTGTATACCTTTGATCAAAACTACGCCCTGTCAACGGCTTTTCAACTCAGGAATAAGCGTGTTACAGATATCGCAGTATGTTTTGTATTACCGCTTATTATGCCTTTCATAAATGCCAACTATCGCAAGCAGTTTGCCTCCAATGCTTGGGATGTGTTTTGGGGAAATAAAACATGGATTGGTTACGACGAAGCGGTACTTAAGAATGCAGGCTACAAATTACCGCCGCTTAAACGATGTGTTTTTAGTGTGAATTTAATTTATGGCGTGCATGCCCCATCAGAATTGGTTGAACGCTTGCATATGGAATATGGAAGAAATTATACTTTAGCGATGGATTTGAATTTATTTCGTAAATTGATTTGAAATTCGGTTTTTGGTATAATTTTGTATGGTAAATAACAACTTCACTTTATTAAAAAATATTACTATGAAAAAGACATTGCTATTGCTATTGCTTCTAATTAGCGCGAGTACTATCCCGTTCGCATTTAATCATCATGCTACGTATTTACAAGGACCTGTAAATGGCCAAAAAGCACCCAATCTCATTTTTAAAAATCCGGAAGGAAATGTAATGGCTTTAAGTGAGCTCAAAGGAAAAGTCGTTATGATTGATTTTTGGGCAAGTTGGTGCGGACCTTGTCGTAGAGCAAATCCATTTGTGGTAAAAATGTACAATACCTATAAAGATAAAAAGTTCAATTGTGGAAAGGGCTTTGAAATTTACAGTGTTTCTTTGGATCAAAATGCACAAGCCTGGAAAAATGCCATAGCACAAGACGGATTGACCTGGAAATACCACGTTAGTGATTTGGGCTATTGGAGTAGTGAACCTGCTCGTATTTACGGGATTACTTCTATCCCACAATGTTATTTAATAGATGGTGAAGGAACCATAATTGGCGCCGGCTTACGTCCGGAAATGGTCGAACAAGAACTCGCAAAAAGAGTTAAATAACCGTTTAATACGATAAATTAACAGGCTCGTTTTTCAGTAATGAAGAACGGGCCTTTTTTATAACTTTAAACGAATATAGAATCCGCTTAGTGCAGCTAATCCACCGGTTAGTCCACCAATAATTGCGCTCACAACCATTAGTAAATAAGGTGCTTTAAGCTTAAAAATAAGTAATGACATGCGGTTTGCTAACAAGTGATCATTTGCTAAACTGCGAATCAAAGCATAACTAATCCATACCAGAAAAACACCAATAAAGCCTCGTAAAAAAGCTTTATAACCGTCTTTTTCTCCAACAAAAAAGCCAACAAATGCACAGGGAAAAATAATCACCCACCATGGAAGAAACCATTGCATTGCACAACATAAAACAGCAATTACTAGAATTGAAAACAGGTTTTTCATGGGACTTATTTTTTAGTAAATAATTGAATGGCGGATGCTTTCGCATCGTCCGTTGGTTTGAAAACATACAGGCGGTCATACTCTCCCTTATCCCATTTACTAATGCGATTATCGTAATAATAACTACCCGGATTTCCACTTTGTCCGCCCGGAAAAATGCCATACGCCTCTGTTTCAGGCTTTAATTCGACAACCATTTTCCAAGAAGGTCCATGATCACCGGTAAGTGCGTTAACCGAATTTCCTTCTCCATCACCCGAAATAGGAACACTGAATGCATCGAGCTTAGCTAAATGCCCAATTTGTGAATGACGGTAATCTGCCCATTTTTCCTGACCTTTTTGAACCAATGAATCGTATTTTTTTACAGTAGCTGCAAAGCTTTCAATAACTAATTGTGGCATAGTTTCAATCTGCTTTGTGGTGCAATTATCTGTTAAGGCAAAAGTTGAATCCGTCATTATTTTTTTAATAAACACATCACGATTGGGTAAATCCAAACGCACTTTTGCTTTCGAGAATTCATCACCAAATACCAACTCAGCTAGATTTTCATACCAGATGCGGTAAAAAGCGGTATAAGGGTTTTGAGCAGTATTTTCCATATTCCAACCGGTAAATAAGTCGGTTGTAAAAGCAGTTTTTCCGGGGATAGTAAATATAGTTTTACCTAATTTTTGATTTGGAAATAATACGCTTAATTGGTTTTTAAAATCTTCTACCCACAGATTGTAATTATCGTGTTGCAAGTGTTTCATGTCCTCTATGGTAATATTCGTAGCGTTTTCGAGTACTTTATTTATACGTAAACTGCGGTATTCATAATAATCGCCATAGTAATAATAAGGATATGTTGAATCGGTTGGTTGCTGATTGGCGCTGCTCACGAATCCACGTTCCGGATTTAGTATATGAGGATTTTCATTGGTTGGAATAAATTTGTGCCAGGTCAACTTGCTATTATCACCAGGCTGAATAAATTTACCTTGTTCATAAAATTTAATAGGAAAGCAACCTTGTTGCCAGATGGCAATGTCTTTATTTTTGCATGCAAATACAAAATTCTGAGCCGGTGATTGATACCACGTCAAGGCCTTGGCATAATCTGCATAATTAGCCGCTTTATTCAATAAGTAGATTGTCATCACTTCATTCGACGCACGTTGAGCAATCCAATCAACAGCGGTGTTTTTCGGCTGTCCTTCTTCATGAAAGGATTTATCATAAACAACAATACCGAATTGTGTGGTGAAAACAGTATCGTAAACAGGGCTATGGTTGCGAACCAGTAAGGTTTCTATTGTTTGCGTGGTTTTTTGCCAACGGCCGTCCAACCAATATTCTTTTTGTGTGGCATCTTTAAATTTAATGGTATAGAAATCACGGACATCGCGTTCAGCATTCGTCATACTCCATGCACAAGAATCATTGAAACCAATTATTATACCTGGAGCCCCGGGTAATGATGCGCCATTTACACTTTTACCATTTAGTGTCAGTTGAATTTCATACCAAATGGAGGGTAAAGATAATTTCAAATGTGGGTCGCCGCACAGGATAGGGTAACCATCCTTTGTTTTGGAAGGTCCAACAGCCCAATTATTGCTGCCGATAGGCATTTCCGGTTTTGTTGAATAAAGTCGGTGTGTACTCGGAAGAATAACATTGGCAACTGAATGCAGAAACTGTGTTGTATCAACTTTTGGAGTTATTGTATCATTTAAATCGCCTGTAAAATCGAACGGCGTTCCACGCGGAATAATAGGAGAAATATAATCTTGAAAATCAGGAAACATTTTATCGAACGTAGTTCTACCAAATTGAGTTAAGGCATTGGTATAGGCTACATCATTCGAATAACCACTCAAATCATCAGCCATTATTTTTAACAACAAGGCAGTTTTAAGTGTTGTCCAGGCTTCCGGTTGGTAGTTCAGCAATTTGTATTCTAGTGGGAGTTGCTTGTGACTTAATTGAGAAATGTATGCATTGACGCCATCGGCATAACTTTGCACCATGTTTTTAGAAATCGGATTAGCGTTAATAGCTGTTAGTGAGCGTTGTGCGGCTAATACCATTCCTTTACGCCGTTGTTTTCTGTCGAAGGCAATGGCTTTAGAACCAAGTATTTCTGAAACACGTCCGGCGGCGGCATGTGTTTGTAATTCCATTTGCCAAAGTCGATCACGAGCTGTTAAATAACCTTGTACATAGTATAAATCATGCTCGGTATTTGCAAATATATGAGGGCTGCGATTGGCGTCATACAATACTTTAACCGGCTCATTCAAATCAGGTAAAGCAAGCGAATTTTCTAACGCTTGTTTTGGTTCTGCATTCTGCCAACAACCTTGAAACGGGTCGAGTAAGGTTCCGAATGGTGGTAAATCGCCCCAATTTTTACTTAAAGCTATGACAATCAATAGGGTAGTAGCAGCACTTGCAATAAGTTTAGCGGTAGTATATCGAGCTTTAGCCATGGTAAATCGATTTATTATGCGAAAGAAAGCACAAATTAAGTAATTTTGATGTTACGACTAAATTAACACAAACTAAGCTTCTTATCAACAAGGTTAATAATATATTTTTGAAAATGTTTGGTTTTATAAACAAATCTTAGGATATTTGCGTTCCCAAAAATAAAAACAAACTACCACAATGGCAAGAGTATGCGATTTGACAGGAAAAAGACCAATGTACGGTCATAATGTTTCTCACTCAAACATTAAGACTAAACGTCGTTTTTTACCTAATTTACAACACAAAAAATTCTTTGTTCCGGAGTTTAATCAATGGATTCAATTAAAAGTTTCTGCTGCTGCTATCCGTACCATTAACAAAAAAGGTATTTATCAGTATCTGAAAGAAATTCAGAAAAAAGAAAATTTATAATATCTCAAATTTAAATCATCATGGCTAAGAAAGGAAACAGAGTTCAAGTTATATTGGAATGCAGCGAACATAAAACTAGCGGAATGCCTGGTACAAGTCGCTACATTACTAAGAAAAACAAGAAAAACAATCCGGAACGTATTGAGTTAAAAAAATACAATCCGATTTTAAGAAAATATACTATTCATAAAGAAATTAAATAATTCTGAACAATGGCAAAACAAGCAAAAACAGCGATTAAAGCCAAAAGTGCTATTGATCCAAACGCGAAAGCTTACACTAAAGTGATTAAATGTGAAATTTCTCCAAAAACCGGAGCTTACATTTTTAAAGAAGCTATGGTGCATAAAGATAATTTAGCTGCTCATTTGAAGTAATTCAAATAGCCTATGTGTTATTTAAAGCCGATTGGTGTCTTCTGCACTGGTCGGCTTTTTTAGTTTCAACAACATCTACTTTTAGCTGTCTATATCTTCTGACAATTCATCCGAGGCTCCTTCTACAATTATTACTAATTCGCCTTTGGCAGGTTTTTGCGTATAATGCATGATAACCTCACTTACTTTACCTCTTACCGTTTCTTCATAGAATTTCGTTAATTCACGACTTACACTAACGCGGCGGTTTTCGCCTAAAAAAGTTTTTATTTCTTCCAAGCATTTAATCAAACGATGAGGCGATTCATACAATACGATAGTTCGTTCTTCTGCTGCTAGTAGTTTCAAACGTGTTTGACGACCTTTTTTGTGCGGAAAAAAGCCTTCAAAACAAAATCGGTTAGTAGGGAAGCCGGAGTTCACTAAAGCCGGAACAAAGGCTGTTGCTCCGGGCAAGCAATCGACCGGAATATTATTTTCAACGCATTTTCGAACTAAGAAAAAAGCAGCATCACTGATTCCGGGCGTACCGGCATCGCTCACCAAAGCTAATCGTTCACCGGCTAATAAACGGGCAGTTATACGGTCGCTAACTAAATGCTCATTATGTTGGTGGTATGCGATTAATGGCTTTTGTATTTGCAGGTGTTGCAATAGGCGTCCACTAACGCGTGTGTCTTCACAAAGAATGGCATCACACGCTTGCAAAACCTTAATAGCTCGTAGCGTGATGTCATCCAAATTACCAATTGGCGTAGGGACTATGCTTAATTTCATGCAGTGGAATTAAACAGCAGAAAGGCTGAACTCAAAATATTCCATCACCGGATTAGCCAATAATTTTTTACAAGCAGCCTGAACTTGCGCACTAGCTTCAGGAGCTGAATTGGCTTCCACTTCCATTTGGATGTGTTTTCCAATGCGTATGTTTTTGAACGAATTGAATTGTAAATTTTTTAATCCACCCATAACTGCTTTTCCTTGTGGATCGAGAAGTTCTTTAAGCGGCATCACTTTAATGTCTGCAATAAATTTCATGGCTAATTAGTATTATAAATTTTAGTAGATGTTGTTCAATTGGTTGATTTGGTTTTACGAAGAAAACTAAATTCAATAAAGGATAATAGTAAATACGCTGCAAAAATAATTGGACCGGCAGCATACTTGAATAGGATAATAGCAGGAAGCGCAATTACAATCAAAACTATACGCATTTCATTGCCTTTGACAACCCACTTTTCAGGTTTAAAATTAAGTAAAGGCAATTCCGAAACCATCAAAAAACTTAAGAGCAAAACTAAACCGTAAAGCACGTAAGTGTTTAGCAAAAAGGCATTAATTGAAGTGTTATTCATAAATGCAATTAACGGTAAAGAAGCAACAAAACAACCCATAGCAGGCGTTGCCAAACCACTGAACTGGCCCGGAATTACAGGTGAAATATTGAAACGACCAAGTCGCACGGCGGCAGCAATAATCACAAAGAAAGCCGGCAAATAGCGTGTTTCGGAAATTACAAGTGCGTCAGCCTGATAATGACACGAGAAGGCAATCAATTGATACAACAGTAATCCGGGGGCTACTCCAAACGTGACCATGTCGGCTAATGCATCCAATTGTTTACCGATTTCACTGTGGGCATGTAAAAGCTTAGCAGTAAAGCCGTCCAAAAAATCTAGGATGGCTGCAACCCAAATCAGTAGACAAGCAATTTGAACTTTTTGACCGAATAACATGACTATGGCATACACTCCGCAACTTAAATTTAGCAGTGTGATGGCATTTGGGATATTTTTTATTAGTTTCATTTGGTAACGGCGAAAATAGTATGTTTTAAGATGAGAGCGGTAATTAATTTATTGCAGTTTGTAAAATACCATCGGGAGTTAACCAAGCGCGATACATACCTTCGGTGTTAAAACAAAGTACGGCATTACCGGTTTGATCCATTCCTATAACCCCACCTTCCCCTCCTTGATTAACCAATTTATTTTTAACCACTTCATCACAAGCGGCAGCAAGTGATAAACCTTTATAAGCCATTAGGCAATGGATATCATAAGCCACAACGGCACGAATAAAATATTCGCCATGACCGGTACAGCTAAGTGCACAAGTAGTATCATTCGCATAAGTGCCGGCTCCAATTATCGGACTGTCACCTACACGCCCAAATTGTTTGTTGGTCATTCCTCCGGTGCTGGTTCCGGCTGCTAAATAACCATTCTTATCTAAAGCAACTGCTCCTACCGTTCCAAATTTTTTTTCATCAAGGCCGGCATGATCAAGCTGTACGCGACCTTCAGCTAAAGCTTGTTGCCATTGTTGATAACGAAACTCATCATAAAAGTAGGATTCATCCATTAGTTCAACTTGCATTTTTTCAGCAAAAGCGTTGGCACCGGGGCCACTTAAGTAAACATGTTCTGTTTTTTCCATTACCAATCGTGCAAGTGAAATTGGATTTTTTATTCCGGTTGCATTGCCAATTGCTCCGGCCATTTTAGTATGTCCGCACATAATCGAAGCATCCAACTCATGGCTACCTGCTGCATTGAATACTGCGCCCTTACCGGCATTAAACAAAGGGCAATTTTCCAGTGCTTGAATACTGGCTTCAACAGCATCTAAGCTGCTCCCTCCTTTGGTTAAAATAGCTTCCCCTTGTTGAATTGCAGTTAACAAGGCATCACGATATGCTTTTTCTTTTTCAGGTGTAAGTAAATTTTTGGCAATGGTGCCGGCTCCTCCATGTATTGCTATTCCTATTTTTGACATTGTTGTTTGAGTTTTACCGATTAAATAAATAATTGTTGAGCCTGTAGTAAACAGTTTTGTAAAGCGAGTTCATTTATACCGGTGTTGTATTGCTTTTGTTTGAAATAGTCTAACATTTTTTCAGTAGGCATATTGCCTGTTAATTGATCGGCAGCCATTGGACAGCCTCCAAAACCTTTAAGCGCTCCATCAAATCGCCTACAACCAGCTTGTATGGCTGCTTCAATTTTTTCTTCCCAAGTGTCAGGTGTAGTGTGTAAATGCGCACCAAATTCAATGGATGGAAAAGCAGGGATAAGCGTTTTGAATAAAAAATCAATATTGGTTGGTGTGCTGCAGCCTATCGTATCGGATAAAGAAATAATTTTGATACCGTAAGAAGCAATCTTTTCGACCCATTCGGCAACAAGTGCCGGCGTATAGGCATCACCATAAGGATTACCAAAGCCCATTGAGATATAGATAACCGCTTCTTTATTATGCTTTACACAAAGTTCTTGCAAACTAGCAACAGTAATTAAAGAATCCGCTATGGTTGAATTGGTGTTACGTAATTGAAAAGTTGGAGATATCGAAAATGGAAATCCAATGTAACGAATTTGGTCAAAGATACAGGCTTTTTCAACGCCACGAATATTAGCGACGATTGCTAAAAGTTTAGTGGATGAATTTGGATTCAATTGCTGAAGTACCTGCTCGGTATCTGCTAATTGAGGAATTGCTTTAGCGGAAACAAAGCTGCCAAAATCGAGGGTGTCAAATCCGACTTCCAATAAGGCATTTAGATATTCGATTTTTTTTTCGGTCGGAATGAAGTGTTCCCAACCTTGCATCGCATCACGGGGACATTCAATTATTTTAATCATGCTGTAAAAGTAGCAGAAAGGAGGGAGTTAATAAAGTCAAAAATTTGATTCTGACGGGTATTTATAAATATTTTAAAAAATAGCGGTATAGTGCAGTACCTTTTCTATTTTAGCCCTCCAATTTTATACACATGAAATCCATAAAGAAAATACTGGTAGCGAATCGTGGTGAAATAGCAATACGTGTAATGCGAACTGCACGCGAACGAGGCATAAAAACAGTGGCGGTATATTCCGAAGCTGATCGTGAGGCGCTTCATGTTCGGTATGCTGACGAAGCCATTTGTATTGGTCCGGCCCCAAGTAATCAATCGTATTTATTGGGCGATAAAATAATAGCAGTGGCTAAAGAACTGCATGTTGATGCTATTCATCCCGGGTATGGATTTTTGAGCGAAAATGCAGGCTTTTCAAAAGCAGTTACCGATGAAGGTTTGATTTTTATTGGACCTTCAGCGTTTTCCATTGAATCGATGGGCAGTAAAATTGCTGCCAAGGAAATGGCCAAAAAGCACCATATTCCGCTTGTTCCGGGCACCGAACAAGCCATTAAATCTGTTGAAGAAGCTAAGTCCATAGCCGATAAAATTGGTTATCCGGTATTAATTAAGGCTTCAGCAGGTGGAGGTGGTAAAGGAATGCGCGTAGTAAATCGTGCCGAAGAGTTTATGGAACAAGTGCAAATGGCTCAAAGTGAAGCTAAAAGTGCATTTGGTGATTCCAGTGTTTTTATAGAAAAGTATGTGGCTGCACCCCGTCACATTGAGATACAACTTATGGCGGATAATCATGGTAACTGTGTTTATTTATTTGAACGTGAATGCAGTATACAACGACGCCACCAGAAGCTAGTAGAAGAAGCACCTTCCGCATGTTTAACGCCGGAAATTCGGAAGGCCATGGGAGAATGTGCGGTTCGAATTGCACTAGCTTGCAAGTACAGTGGAGCAGGAACGGTAGAGTTTTTGGTAGACGAAGCGCTTAATTTCTATTTTTTAGAAATGAATACACGTTTGCAAGTTGAGCATCCGGTAACAGAAATCATTGCCGGATTGGATTTAGTAGCTGAGCAAATCAAGGTAGCGCAAAATGAGGTTTTAAGCTACACCCAAGCCGATTTAGCCATTAATGGACATGCCATTGAATTGCGGGTTTGTGCTGAAGATCCTATGAATAATTTCTTACCGGACATTGGTACCTTGCAAACCTATCGCAAGCCGAATGGAACAGGGGTTAGAGTAGACGATGCCTATGAAGAGGGAATGGCTATACCGATTTATTATGATCCCATGATCGCCAAATTAATTGTGCATGCACCAACACGGGCAGAAGCTATTGCACGCATGATTCGCGCCATTGATGAATACCAAATTACCGGCATTCAAACCACTTTGTCGTTTGGAAAGTGGGTTATGCAACACGAAGCGTTTCAAAAGGGGGATATCAATACCGGCTTTATTGGCAAGTATTTTCAACCGGAACTATTAGTACATGCAGAACCGAATGAAGCTGAAATTGCCGCTTTGTTAGGGGCCTATTTGTTTGAAAATAAAAAAGTAAGCACTACCGGTGCTGTGACATCATCGAGCGCAGTTACTACGAGTGCTTGGACTAAACGAAAGGCAATGCGCTAGCCGATTTTGGTTCTAAAAGACAAGAAATTTTTGAAAAAAAAGAAAATAAAATACGGTTTATTGTTGCGTAATTCAAATGTTATAGCTACTTTTGCCGTCCGTTTAAAAAAATACAACGCAACCAAATAATTCGACTTATTTATGCCAGTTAAAATCCGTCTTCAACGTTATGGTAGAAAGAAGAACCCTTTTTATCACATTGTAATCACCGATAGCCGCAATCCACGTGATGGTCGCTTTATCGAAAAAATCGGGACTTACAATCCTCAAACTATTCCTGCTACTATTGACATCAACGTTGATAAAGCTATTGATTGGATGGAAAAAGGCGCTCAACCAAGTGATACTGCTCGTCGTATCTTATCTTTCAAAGGTGTTTTATTCAAACGCCATTTGTTAAGAGGCGTAGCAAAAGGAGTTGTTCCTGCTGACCAAGTGGAAGCAAAATGGAATGCTTATCTTGAAACACATGCTTCTGCTGTTGCTAGTAAAAAACAAGCACACGATGAGAAGAAGGAAGCTGCTCGTAAATTAGCAAAAACACCGGTTAAAAAAGAAGTAGCTGCTGTTGTTGAAGAAACACCTGCTGAAGCTGCTCCTGAAGCCCCTGCTGCCGACAACGCTGCAGAATAGTAATAATTTATTAAAACAATTTGAAATGGTGGTTGTCGAATTCGGCAACCACCATTTTTTTATAAATAACATTTGCTATGGCAGTTCAAAGAAAAAAAATTAAAGCAGGTCGTATACTAGCCCCGCATAAATTGGTTGGCGAACTTACCCTTCAATTGGATAAGAACGTAAGTTTAAAATCAACGAGCCCTAAGTCAATTTTTATAGGCAAAGATGAACAAACAGCTTTACCTTACCTGGTTGTAAGTCTTAAACCAACCATGGAAAATAAATTCCTGATTAAATTTGATGAAATAAATACACGCGAAAAAGCAGCTGCTTTACAAGGGCTTACCGTATTTATGACCGCCAACCAAGTACATTCCGTTTTGCCGGAATTAGGCGATGATTTGATTGGATATGCATTGGTCGACACTAAACAAACACCGATAGGGGTGGTAAAGGCTGTGTTAGAATATCCGGGTCAATGGTTATTTGAATTTGACACACCTGAAGTTAAAGGCGTGTTGTTGCCTGCGAATGAAGCCACAGTAAAGGCTTTCGACGATGAGCTCCGTTTAATTACCGTAGAATTGCCGGAAGGCCTTATTGAAATTTATAAGTAATAGCACTTAGAATTTTCACGGTTAGATCGGATATAGAGCTCAAAAGCAGTGGTGTATCATTGTATTGTTAAAACAAAAACAACAATACCATGAAAAAAACTACACGATCTTTAATCAATTCAATTAACTTCTATCTTTTTAGTTCAATTCTTTTGCTTGTATTATTAGTAAGTCAAGTATTTGCACAACGCGTGGATGATGACTTTACAAGTGGCGCATTAAACAATTGGTCAAATATTGGAACAACGGAAGGTTGGGGAGTATCACATTTGCAAAACTATGATGTTAATGCTTCACAAGCCGGAAAATTGGTAATGAAACCATTAACGTCTACTTGGTACGAAGATCGTATGGGTGGTTATTTATACCAAAATGTGAATGGAAATTTTGTTTTTACAACTATAGTAAATGTATCCGGAAGCACCGGAAGTACTATTGCGTCAAATTCCCATTATTCTTTAGGGGGTATCATGGTACGTTTGCCAAAAACACTTAACAATGGAGGTCCGGGTTGGACTGCCGGTCACGAAAATTATATTTCATTAATGGTTGGCTACGGTGATCCTAGTGGTCCTTGCTCTCCAGGTGCCGGTTTACACATCATGGTTAATAATACTTCAAACAGTATGAGTAATATGTGTTTAAGCCCTGTAAGTGGAGGAACGGTTCAATTGCGTATTGCTCGTGTTAATTCGGCTATCATTTGTTTAAGCCGCGTTAATAACGGTGCTTGGCAAGTGATTCATCGCGAGAACAGAGTAGATTTCGGTCAAGATGTACAAGTTGGTTTTGCTACCA
>JAHEYX010000321.1 GCA_023251415.1 Chitinophagales bacterium | reverse complement strand
ACGGATTATTGGTGTTGGAAAGCCTTGAAATAAGTACAATAACTTATAGCTTAATTTTGTTGTACATGTCAACTAAAGTGGATTTTAAATCCCATTCGTATTTCCAATTCGGATAATGCTTTTGAAACTTACTTACATCACTTACATACCATATATGGTCACCAATGCGTGCTTCATCGCTGTACGTGTAATTTAATTTTTTACCGCTTATTTCTTCGCACAAGGCTATTGCTTCTAACATCGAACAATTCGCAAAACGTCCACCACCGGCATTATAGGCTTCACCTTGTTTTGGGGCTTGGTAAAATTTAGAAAACATTTCTACCAAATCATGACTGTGTATATTATCTCTTACTTGTTTCCCTTTATAACCGAAAATAGTATAAGCCTTGCCGCTCATCGTGCATTTCATTAAATAAGAAAGAAAACCATGGAGTTGCGTTCCACTGTGATTCGGACCGGTTAAACAGCCGCCTCTGAAAACACCAACGGACATCCCAAAATAACGACCATACTCCTGAGCCATAATATCTGCTGCAACTTTTGAAGCGCCAAAAACAGAATGTTTGGTATGATCTAAACTCATCTGCTCATCTATTCCATTTTTAAAATAAGCATGGCTTTCTGCTATTTCCCAACGTGTTTCTTTTTCTATTAATGGTAAATAATTTGGATTATCTCCATACACCTTATTGGTAGAAGTGAAAATAAATACTGCATTCGGACTATATTTTCTGGTTAACTCCAGCATGTTTAAAGTACCAACTGCATTAACGCCAAAATCAGTGAGCGGTTCTTTTGCGGCCCAATCGTGGCTAGGTTGTGCTGCCGTATGTATAATTAATTTAATGTCGGCTCCATATTCATTAAAAACCTTTTCAAGGCCTTCTAAATTTCGAATGTCTAAGTTATAATGGGTGTAATTTGCAATTTGCTCTTTTATTCGATTTACATTCCAATTCGTGGAAGCTTCTGCACCAAAGAAGTAACTGCGCATATCGTTATCAATACCGATAATTTGGTCGAATTCGGTTGCAAAACGAGCAACAGCTTCTGATCCTATCAAACCTCCTGCTCCTGTGATTAATGCGATTTTCATGTACTTAAATTTTGAACTGCAAATAAACTAAAAAATAATGGAAAACTAAGTTGAATCTGTTTGTGTTCCATCAACCTAAATTGCTTTTTGCAACAAGCAATTCAAGCAAATAATACCTAGTGGCCTTTACGCAACCATCCAATTGGCTTATTCATACCGTTTGCATTTGAAACATGAAAATGCCCCTTACTGTATGTAATATCGTATATGTCGCGGGATTTACTTTCTATATTTTGTTGAATTACTTCCAACTGATTATGCTCAATTTTGGTTACGATGCATACATGGCCATATTTAGAAAATGGGAAAACTAAAATGTCATTCACCTGTGGAGCTTCCGCATCGTCATTGTAATATTGATACAATCCTCGTGTACTGTCAAGCCCACCTTGATTGATACCCAAGTTCCAAAAATCGCGTGCATGACCGTAATTGCTCGGAAAGCGATGATGCATTACTTGATCATAATAACGAATCACAAATTCAACACATTGCCATTTTTGCCCATAACAGTAACCGTCTTTCGAAAAATTTAGACCGTGTGATTTAACGTAATCCCAGCCATTATAATAAACAGTAACATTGTTATAACTATCTATAGTATCCCCAATTTCATGCGTAGCGCCATGTACAAAAGGGGTTAGTAGAATTGCTGCCAATAAGATTAAAAATTTCATAATGGTTTTATTTGAATTCAAAGATGCACAAATACACCAACGTATGCAATGCTTATGGATTAATTTAATCCGGTTTATTTATTCCTGATTCCGGTGTTCGATAAACCAATCGTTTTTTTTGGCACGGCTATTGAAAATAGGTAAGTGAAGTTCTAGTTTAAATTTTTAAAACTATTTTTTATGAAAAAGATTTTGACACTCAGCTTTATCATCCTTTTGTTTATTAACCAACAACTAAAGGCAAATCCGATTACCAGTTTAACCATTGAAATGCCTACCCCAACTGAAGTTACTTTGTGGATTGATGGCGTTAATTTCGGTTCTTTCAGAAATAGCATTACCCTTGATCAGTTATATACCGGAACACATGAAATGAAAATTTTAGGAAGCAGAAGACATTTAAACAGGTATCAACCAACTCCGATTATTTATTGTGGTCAAGTGGAAACACGTTACAATACTAAAACAATTGCGCAGTTATTACACGGTTATGGTATTCGAATAAGTTATTTGCCATTGTATAATCAAGTTTGCTATCAAACCCCTTATCAAAGTAGCTGTCATCCTAACCATCATGCAAGTCCAACTTGTAATAACTACCCTCCACCTACAACTATTCCTGTTATTTATCCGGTAAGTGAACAAGCCTTTTGTCAATTTAAACAAGTGCTTGCCAATACTTGGTTCGACAGTGATAAAAAAGCATTAATCTGCAATTTCTTACAAATGAATTTTGTTACTACTCAACAAGCGTATCAATTAATTAATCAATTGGATTTTGAGCAAACCCGTTTGGCAATTGCAAAAGAAGCTTATTTGAAAACCGTAGATCGTCAAAATTATTACAGTGTGTTTTGTTTATTTGATTTCGAAAGCAGCAAAAAATGTTTGAGTGAATATATGGCTAGCGTCTAAAGCCGCAACACTTTTCAAGGCTAATAGTTGTTTTGTTTGTTAATAGTATAAAGCGTGCCCGACTAATGAAGTTTGGGCGCGCTTTTTATTTGCTGCGCCTTTTGTTAGCATAGGATTTTCAGCAAATTTTCTTTTATTTGCAATATGATTTACAAGGGCTCAAAAGTTAAAATTAAAAAAACCATAGTATGGTTTGTATTAATATTGGTTTTGTTTGCTTTGACAATGTTCTTTAGATTCTATCGCCATTATTTTAGTTCCAATGTTCCGGACTCCTTAGTTAAGGAAGAGTTTATTTACATTAAAACAGGAGCAAAGTATAAAGATGTATTAAAAGAATTAGACAAACGGAATGTATTAGTCAACAAAAACACCTTTGATTGGCTGAGTGATAAAATGGATTATCCAAGTAATATTCATCCCGGAAAATATCGAATAACACCGGGAATGAGTAATTACGAAATTGTTAAAATGCTTCGTAGCGGACAACAAACACCGGTTCGCTTGGTCATTGGTAAATTTAGGATGAACATTCAATTCAGAAACTATGTAGCCAAAGAATTGGAACCGGATTCTATTCAGTTACAAATTGCATTTGATAGTGTTTTACATGCGCGGCAAATTGATACAGCTTTGGATTTTAAAGACATGACTGCATACATCATGCAGGATACTTATGAATTTTATTGGAATACTACACCAGCTAAATTTTGGGACAAATTATTAAATACCTATAATAAATTCTGGAACAAATCGCGCTTGTACCAAGCCGGTTTAAAAGGGTTAACACCTTATGAAGTAGTAACTTTAGCCTCCATAGTAGATGAAGAAACGGCCAAAGACGATGAAAAACCAATGATTGCGTCGGCTTATTTGAATAGACTTCATAAGAAAATGCCACTTGGAGCTGATCCAACCATTAAATATGCGTTACAAGATTTTGCCATTCGTCGCATCTTATTTGCTCACTTAGAAGTAGAATCACCTTATAATACCTATAAAAATGC
>JAHEYX010000320.1 GCA_023251415.1 Chitinophagales bacterium | reverse complement strand
TGTTCGAGCTGATCGTGATTCGAAACTTGTTCGGTAACTTTTATAAACATGGTTTAGTTATTCGTTGTAAGAAATTGGTTAAAACAGCTCATCTTCGTATAGATCAGGCATAAACTCATAGTCCGTCATGACACGTAAGCCGAAAATGCCGCGTGCAAAGGTAAAACGAATTTTATTGCTGCGAATGTCGCGGATATTGTAAAACAAGCGAATGCCGATATAATTTTGGTAGGCGTGATTGTTCAAGGTAATGAGACTACTGGCTTTACGTTGATTTTCGGGATTTTGCTCGAAGGTTTCTAATTGATAGGTTTCTGTTACAGTATTAAAATGTATGCAGAAATTAAGCAACAATAATAAACTCATGGCTAGTGGAGCTAAGCAACCCATTACTATTACCGGATCTAATTTGGTTCTAATTAAATTCGTTCGAGTAAGCATCCATTTGGTAGCACCCATACTCAAGGCATACGCCAAAAACAAAGCACTTAAAGGAATGAGTGTACGAAAGCCTATTTTAAAGCATATCACTACATTGAATACGATACACAAGAAAATTAAAAAGGCACGCGAGCTTAAAGCCAGCCAAACATCCTGCGCAACTTTTTTAAGGGGAAACGGACCACAAGCACGCATAATTATAGCACCGATGCCAGCCAAAGCAAATGAAACAATAAAACCAAATTGTTGCAATTCTTTCCAATGCAAAATATCATAATAAACGACTCCACAAACAAGAAGGAACCCGATTAAATACAAAACATAATCTATCAAGCTATTAACCAAGTTAACTGCTGCACGATCTTTTTTAATCTTTTGTTGTTCGGCTTTGTATTGTTCGGCTGTTTGAAATTGTTCACGAACGATATGGGCTGAGTTGTGCATCCAACCGTCATAAGGGTCATTTGCTGCTTGAGCAGTTTTGTATTTAGGAGGAGTAGTTTTATAATCAGTTGTTGGAGCAGCACTCGGATTAATGAGTTTAATGGCATATAAATATTCGAATGCTTGTTGCACTTGAATAAATTGTTCGGCTGCATTGGGGTGTTTATTTCGATCGGGATGCAGTTCCATAGCTCGCCGGCGATAAGCTTGTTTGAGCTCATCGAGGGTACAGTTTTCTGTTAAGCCCAATAAATCATAATATACTTTCAAAAGCAGCAGTTGTTTAGGTGATGAAAATAGGATATTTTTTTGATTACCTAACCTTGAGAAAGCAGTAGCACTTTAAAGTAAGCTAAGAATATGAACTGTTTCTTAAAGAAATCATGTCTGATGGCGGTTTATTAATGAGCCGATTTTGTGCGTTTCTTAATCAACATTTCGTTTAAAAATTGTGCTAAGTGCTGGGGAATACAAATTAAGAATTGAAAATGGAGAATTAATAATTAGAAATGTAAATATAGAAATGCAGAAGCCGAGAGGCCGAAATCCGCCGTCGGAGACGAGAATAAAGTAAAGTAAAGTAAAAACGAAAAGATTGTTTTGGCGGACTGAGCACGCAGTGCGAAGTCTGCCATCAGAGTCGCGAATTTTTCCACTTAAAATGTTAAGATAGTTTTTGGCGGACTGAAGTTCTCGAAGCCACAGAAACGAAATGCTACTCGGTGGTCGAGAGAAACTTAGCATAAGAAAAGGTGAGTAGAATCCCGAATTGCTCGGGATGAACATATGCACGGTTACATAAGAATAGCAAGATTAATCACGTTTTTTGAATGGGCGAATTAATTTACATTTTATACCTACTCCGATTGTTAATGATTTTTGTGCTATCGTACTACTAATAAAGTGGCAGACAAAGGTGTATTAAAAGAATGAAAATATTAATAATAGAGCTACTACCAGCTAATTAAGTGCTTGTTTTATTTTCTTATCAAATTGATAGTAATAAGTGAATGCAAAATTTAAAACCTTTACTGCTTAAGGGTTAATTTTACTTTATTATCAACAATAAGTTTAAAATAGTATTGTGGGTCAGTATAAATGGATGCATCAAATGCAAAATCAAAAACATGCTTTCCTCTTGCAACGCTTGGGTTGTAATACAATTCACGAACAAGAATACCTTGCATATTAAACATAGCAATCATTACTTCTGATGTTTTACTTATTTCATAAGTAAAATTACCACCTACCTTAGTTTTATACTGTGGGTTATTAAAATTAATTAAACGTGTATCAATAGGTTTAAACACGGCTAATTTTGCTTCTTCAAGCTCATTTGTAATCGATTCCATTTTACGTTCAGCATTTGATTTATGAAATAGATTGTCACTTAGTAATGTTTCAACCAGATTTTTAATAATTTCAGATTCTTTGTCATTATAGCCGGCAATATAATCAATTGAAAAAGCGTCAGAAAACACCCACATCGCATATTGAGCTATTGAATTATTATATTCATATTTTTCGATGCACCTGGATAAAGTTATCATGTTATCATTGGCCATGTCACCCACTTTATAAGATACCTCTTCTGAAGGACAATCATTATCATGTTGAATACACATACTGGCAATCTCAAGCGTTTTTGTTTCATTGGGCTTTAAATCTATAATCACCTTTTTAACAACTATAAGGTTTTGGGTTATATTAGGTTCAGAAAGAAATTTTCTTCCATTTTCAATAAGAATAGAAATTGAATTAGGTGTATTATTTTTAACAACAATAATTAATGGTGATAGATAATGTGTAGAATGTGAATTCCCGTGTCCCTTAAAAGTTATCAGCTTTTTAGAAATTGCTTGAGCTATACTCAAATGCGCTTTTAAATCATTGGTCAAGTTTGAAAAATCTAAATATTCCTTTACAACTCTTTCTCGATCAAGTTTCATTTCTAATCTTAAAGCTTCATTATCCTTTTTCTCTTTTGTTACTTCTGCTTGTAATTTAACCTGCTCTTCTCTCAATTTCTGAATTAACGCTCGACGCTCCTGTTCAATTTTTAGTAGTTGTGCAGTACCTTCATAGATTAATTCCAATTTATGATACCGTTCATCTTTCTCAATAAATAGAGTGGAATGATTTGCACTCTTTTTCAAGTTGATCATATACGTAGTAGCATCCGGAATGGTAACCGTAGCCATACCTTTCGTATTCGTACTAATGGTTTTACTACTACCATTCCCTTTATTTTCTATCCGTATTTCTTCCCCAACTAAAGGTATGTTTTGCTTGTTTTTTAATAGAATTTCGATAGTACAATTTGTAATGCCAACATTTGCATCTGTATTTTGATTTGGTTCTTTGTGTTCTGCTATATTCGATGCATCATCCTGTTTAAACTCTTGGGTGTACTTAATTTGTTTAGTAATTGATTGATAATTTTTTAATGGAATATTTAGCACTTCCATTAAATCACCGTTTACAAGAATATTGTACTTCTCATTGATAGGGACAATAAATTGTGTATTTCCAATGCGATTTGATTTATGTTCAAAGATTTTATTTGTTGAAACAGCTTTCAGTTGCACCTTTATGTTTGGTATTGGCAATTTGTTCGCATCTACTATTTTGATATATACAGTGGCTATAGAGTCAGAATCATAGCTGATTTGGCCAAATACTGATTGTACTTGAAAAAGTAAAAATAAACTAAAAACCAATCGAATAGTGTTATGGATTTTCATTGATTTATATTTTAAAGCTTGAGTACGCAGCTCTAGTTCAAAAGTTACCAATTAATAAATCAAGACACTACCGATTATCAA
>JAHEYX010000034.1 GCA_023251415.1 Chitinophagales bacterium | reverse complement strand
TACTTTATTGAATGTCAATGACTGCCCTTTTAAAACAGAAAGTGAATTGACTGAAATGCATGACAAGCTCGGTCCTATCGATTATTTGTTTGCACAATTTTCTTATGCGGTATGGTCCGGCAATGCCGATCAACCGGAAGAAAAAATAAAGGCAGCTGCTATAAAGTTAAAGGACTTGCAAAGCTTTCAACGCATACTTCAACCCAAGTATATCATTCCTTTTGCAAGCTATGTATGGTTTTGCACGCCTGAAAATTTCCACATGAACGAACAAGCCAATAAAATTGCTGCCATTGCTACCTATATCGAAAACATCGGCGCAATACCTTTAGTATTCTACCCGGGCGATCAATGGCAATTGGGTTCGTTACACAACAATACCTATGCAATTGAGCGCTATCAAAATGCTGCTACACACTTAACACAACAAGCGCTTACCAAATTTGAAAGTATTGATTTTAATACCCTAAAAACTAAAGCTGAACGACTACGCACACAAGCCTTACGTTTAAACAATACTTTTAAATTAAAGCGCTATAAGCCATTTTATGCTTATTTGACCGATTTAAACCTGGCCGTTTCCTTTAGTTACAAGGATGGTTTAAGAATGGAAACTCATCGAAATAAGGATACGGTTGATATTGTCTTGCCTTCTCAAAACTTGGCTTATTGTTTTGATTTTGATTGGGGCTTTGGTACGATTCTAATTGCCGGTACATTTTCTACTCCAAAAGCGGGCAATTTTCAACAAGTGCTCGAATACGAATGGGTAAGCTATATCAACAACAATGGAAAACGGATTGAAGGGATAATAAAAGGCTTAATTACGAAATTTATAAAAAATTAAAGTTCCAATCAGCCTAAAATTTATTGAAAATCGGGCAAAATTTCCGTTCGGTTAATTCTATATTAACTTATTGCTTTTATTACATTTGTTGCCATTATACCTGCACCAATGAATAATGAATTGTTATTAAAAGCATGGCGCTTGATGTGTTATGCACATCGTATGGCCGAAGTTTATGATGAACAAAAAGCTATCACTAAATACGTTCACAGCACCAGTCGTGGACACGAAGCTATACAATTGGCTACAGCCTTTCATTTACAGCCTTATGACTATGTAAGTCCTTATTACCGCGATGAGAGTTTATTGTTGGGTTTGGGATTTACCCCTTATGAATTGATGTTGCAGCTTTTAGCTAAAGCCGATGATTATTTTAGCGGTGGACGCAGCTATTATTCACACCCTTCTTCGCGCCGCGCCGATATGCCCATAATACCGCATCAAAGCAGTGCAACAGGCATGCAAGCTATTCCGGCAACCGGCATGGCTCAAGGATTGGACTATTTGATAAAACACCAATTATTAACTACTGCCGATAAAAATCCGGTGGTTATTTGTTCACTTGGTGATGGTTCTGTAACTGAGGGCGAAGTAAGTGAAGCTTTCCAATTTGCCGTGTTAAAACAGCTTCCAATCATTTATTTGGTACAAGACAACGAATGGGGAATTAGCGCCACTGCTGCTGAATCCAGAAGCATGAACGCTTATGAATATGCGGCCGGTTTTAAAGGTTTACAACGCATAACTGTTGATGGATCGCGCTTGGAAACAGCTTTTGAGAGTATGCGCAAAGCCTTCAATTATGTACGTAATAATCGTAAGCCGTTATTGGTGCATGCTACCGTTCCATTGCTTGGACACCATACTTCAGGGGTACGTAAGGAATGGTATCGTACTGAAGCCGATTTGAATACTTCTGCAAAACGTGATCCGTATGTGTTGTTGCGTCAATATTTAACCACAGTAATGCAGATTACGAAGGAAGAATTGGACCGTATTGAAGCCGAAGCTATTGCCGTAGTTAACTCCGATTTTGAACGAGCAGTTGCTGCCCCTGATCCTAGTCCGGAAAGTGTTGTTTTACATGACTATGCTCCAAGTCCGGTGCTTGAAGAACAAGGTGAGCGCAGTCCGGCAGGAAAAGACAAAGTTGTTATGGTTGACGCCGCTTTACATGCGGTAGAAGAAATTTTAAGAGATTATCCGGAAGCTGTTTTATTCGGACAAGATGTGGGAAAGCGTTTAGGTGGGGTTTTTCGTGAAGCCGCCACTTTAGCTGATAAATTTGGTGATGAACGGGTATTCAACACCGCCATTCAAGAAGCTTATATAGTTGGTTCAACAGCAGGTTTGAGCGCCGTTGGGGTAAAACCAATTGTTGAAATTCAATTTGCAGATTATATCTGGACCGGCATTAATCAGCTGGTAGTTGAATTGGCTAAGAGTTGTTATTTAACAATGGGGAAATTTCCGGTTCAAGCCTTAATCCGTGTACCAATAGGAGCCTACGGAAGCGGTGGACCTTATCATAGCGGAAGTGTTGAGGCTACACTTACCACCATTAAAGGAATTAAAATAGTGTATCCTTCCAATGCTGCCGATTTAAAAGGATTGATGAAAGGGGCGTTCTTAGATCCGAATCCGGTGGTGATGTTAGAGCATAAAGGATTGTATTGGAGTAAAGTTCCGGGAACCGAAGAAGCCAAAACCGTTGAACCAGACAGCAATTACATCATTCCTTTAAGTAAGGCCGCCATTTATTTAGAAGCCGATGCCAATGAAATTGCTCGCGGTACTACAATTTGTGTGGTGACCTATGGAATGGGGGTGCATTGGAGCAAAAATGCAGCAGCAAAGTTCCCTGGACAAGTTGAAATCATTGACCTGCGTACCTTGTTCCCTATGGATGAGGAAATGGTATACGAACGCGTTAAAATACATGGCAAATGCTTATTGGTTACTGAAGAAGCATTATTGAATTCATTTATTGAAAGTGTTGCAGGACGCATCAGCAGAGATTTATTCCGCTACTTAGATGCGCCTGTTCAAACCGTGGGAGCTAGAAATTTACCGGCTGTATGTTTAAATAGCGGATTAGAAAAAGCCATGTTGCCAAATGTTGAAATGGTAGAATCCGCCATGCGTAACCTTTTAGAAGAATAATACAAAAAAGCTAAACCGCTACTTTTGAGCAATGGGCTCTTAAAATTTTGAGATGCCTAATGAATTGAATAACTTTGACACCGACGGAATTGTGCTGTAAACATAACTTTAAAGCCTTTTAAATTTTTTAAACTCTATCTAACTGCTTGTACATGACGCCCTCCCCTATTGCAATCATCGATACAGGAATGGGCAATATTGCATCCATTAAAAATATATTGCGAAAAATCCGTACCTATCCGGTTATTGTTACTAACCCTGCCGAACTGGCTAACTACAAAGCAATCATCATTCCCGGCATCGGACATTTTGATGAAGGCATGAAGCGCCTGAATGAACAAGGTTGGACAGCAGCTATTTTAAATTACCACCAACAAGAATGTGGTTTAATACTAGGGATTTGTTTAGGTATGCAATTATTAGCAACGAGCAGTGAAGAAGGACAACTACCCGGTTTAGGGTTGATTAAAGGAAATGTAAAACGATTTCCAGCTATAGATACAGCAGGAGCAGTTATAAAAATACCACATATCGGTTGGAATAGTGCCAAAGCTCAAAATGGCGAAACACCGCGTTTTTATTTTGTGCATTCGTATTATTTGGAGCCGGAAGATCAATCGGCTATTTATTTCAAAACAACCTACCATATTACCTTTTGCAGCGGTTATCATAAAAATGCCATTTGGGGATTTCAATTTCACCCCGAAAAAAGTCATGCTTTTGGAATGCAATTATTAAGTTTGGTGTTTAAAGATTTTATCGTGTAATGAAATTCAAACGTGTTATACCGGTGCTTACTATGATTGATGACGAATTGTACAAAACTGTTCAATTCGAATCACCACGTTATGTAGGCGATGCCATTAATGCGGTACGAATTTTTAACGAAAAGCAAGTTGATGAAATCATAATAGCTGATATTCGCATTAGCGCAAATGAACAAGAACCGTCGTTTGACTTGATTAAAGATATTGTTTCTGAGGCGTTCATGCCCGTTTGTTATGCTGGCGGTGTTGCTACTATTGAGCAGTTTAAAACCATCATTCAAGCAGGTGTAGAAAAAATTGCAATCAGCACCCATCTAGCAGATGAAGCATTACTAAAAGCTTGTGTAGCTCATGCCGGAAGTTCTTCTGTTGTGGCCTGTTTCAATGTGGTAAAAGAAAAAGGCATTTATTATAGCGATAATAAAAACAACAAGCAACGTATCGCATTAGCCGATGAAATAAAGCGCGTTGAACAATTAGGTGTAGGAGAAATTATGATTAACGATAGTATGCGCGACGGAACTTATCAAGGTTATGATGAAGCGTTACTAAAATTCGCTTTAGCACATACCGATTTACCGTTGATTTATTGTGGTGGTGCTGCCGGTGTTGAAGATTTCAAAAAAGCTTTTGAACTAGGTGCAGATGCGGTTGCTGCCGGTAGTCTATTTATGTTTTATGGTAAATGGAAAGCTGTTTTAATTAATTATTTAAACGATCAACAACGTACCATTTTAAAAGATTTTCTCCCCCTTTAGTTATGCAAGAATGTACCCGTTGTTTGTTTACCAGTGCTGATGATCCGACAATCACGTTTGATCATAACGGCTTGTGTTCGATTTGTCAATATTACGATCGTTATGTAAGCAAACGTTTATATTTTAAAACAAATCCGGGTGGCTTAACCAAAATAATTGAACAAATTAAAGCTGATGGTAAGAACAAACCTTATGATTGTATTATAGGGTTAAGCGGAGGAGCGGATAGTACTTATGTAGCCTTATTGTGCAAACGATATGGTCTACGACCGATTGCAGTTCACCTCGATAATGGTTGGAATTCAGCATTATCAGTTATTAATATTCAAAACACCTTGGATATTTTAGGATTGGATTTGCATACCTATGTGATCAATTGGAAAGAATTTCGTGATTTGCAAAAAGCCTATTTTCATGCGTCTGTGGTTGACATAGAAGCCTTAACCGATCAAGCTATTTATGCGGTATTGTTAGAGATTGCGAAAAAATACCAAATTAAATATGTGTTATCCGGCGAAAATGCTGAAACCGAAGGCGTACTGCCTCCATCCTGGGTTCATATTAAATTAGACAGCATTAATATACGCGCTATTCATAAGCGTTTTGGCACTATGAAACTTAAAACTTATCCGATATTAAGTTTTTGGAAAATGCTTTATTATGAACGAACGAAATTTCTACAGTATATTCGTATATTGAATTATGCCCCTTATGATAAGGTGAAAGTAAAAGCAGAAATTACGAAAGAATTAAAATGGCAAGATTACGGAGGCAAGCATTATGAATCAGTATTTACACGCTTTTATCAAGCCTATATATTGCCTAAAAAATTTGGTATCGATAAACGTAAATCACATTTATCTACGTTGATTTGCTCCGGACAATTAACTAAAGCAGAAGCCAAAGCCGAACTGGCAAAACCAATTTGCGATCCTTATTTACTTGAACAAGACAAGGAATTTGTGTTGAAAAAATTAAATTTCACGGCCGAAGAATTTGATCGATTAATGGCTGAACCACGCAAAGAACATACGGAATACCCTTCTGTATCGCATGCCTTTGAGCAATTACGAAAAATAAAACATTTACTTACCTTAAAATGGTTGAAATAAAAAAAGCCGCTTGTGTTGCAAGCGGCTTTTTAATAGATGGTTTAGCATTATCGAACGCCGCCCATCATACTGACTAATTTACGACTGATAACAAAAAGTATAATTGATGCTATACCGGCCATAAATACAAATATCATAAAGAAACTATACAAGCTATTGATCTTAAAAGTGGCAAATGATTTTTCTTTAATAACAGACCCCTTTTCGATTTCAATTTGAGCTTCAGTTTTAACGTTTTCGTCTTTAATGACACCAAAATTAATCATTTCCATGCTGTATACTTTTTTACCTTGGTATTCATCTGCTTTTGAATTTGGTTTCAAGATATCAACATGATTTTTATCGTTAACAGTTTGAACCAATTCAATCGGAACTAATGTTTCAGGATACAAACCACTTAAGGTACCGGCAAATTTATTTGCGGTAGCATTAGCTAAAAACCAAACCCCCATCAATAAAGAAGCTAAGCGCATTGGAGCTAATTTGTTCACCATTGATAACCCAATAGGTGATAGGCATAATTCACCAAAAGTATGAATTGTGTAAAGCGCCAATAACCACATCATTGAAACTTTAATACCAGGTTCAATTCCTTTAACACCAAATGCAATAACCAAATAACCTACCGCTAACAAAAACAATCCCATAGCTTGTTTAAATGGTGAAGCAGGTTCCATGTTTCTGCTTCCAAGCTTAGTCCAAATCCATGCAAAAATTGGTGCAAAAATCACAATGGCAACTGCATTTACACTTTGGAAGTAGGATGCAGGGATTTTAAAATTGAACAGGTTACGGTTGGTTTGTTCCTCAGCAAAATACGTTAATGAAGCTCCGGCTTGTTCAAAGGCACTCCAGAAGAAGATTACAAAGAAGCAGGCGATATAAATTACATAAATACGTTGCTTTTCAGCTTTATCTAATGAAGGATCGCTAATAATCAAACCCGGAATGGCAATTGCAAAAGAGAAAATTACAGAACCTACTAAATCAAAATCTAAACCGAAAATGTGGTGATTAAATTGGAACGGAGCCTCCATAAATTTGCTCCAATTCGAAAAATCCCAACCTAAAAGGAAAGTGCCAAACAAGCCAATTGCAACAGCACCCCATATCGCAAAAGTCATTGGTTTAAATTCTTCTTTTGGTGCACTGTTCGAATCAAGTGCAGTATTGTCTTTAACTTTATTCGGGCCTTCACCTATTTGTTGACCATCAGGTGTAACGATATATTTGTTTTTTAACCAAATAAATAAAATCACGCTTAATATCATACCTAAGCAAGCAGCTAAGAAACCCCATCTGAAATCGGCAGGATTATCCGTATCGCCTAACATACCGCACACTAATGGTGCAAAAAACGCCCCCAAGTTAATTCCCATGTAGAATATGGTAAATGCTGAATCGACACGTTTATCACCTTTAGCATACAATTGCCCTACCATGGTAGAAATGTTCGGTTTAAAAAAACCATTCCCAAAAATGAGGAAGAACAAACCGATAATCATAAAGGTTGTCGCAAAGCCTACATTGGTATAGAAAGTACCGGAAAGGAACATCATAAATTGACCAATAGCCATCATTATACCGCCTATGATAATTGATTTACGATTTCCCCAATAACGATCAGCCATATACCCCCCGATAAGCGGTGTCAAATAAACTAACCCGGTATAACTACCATAAATTTGAGAAGAAAGCGCTTTATCGAATAATAAAGCTTTACCCATGTATAATATGAATAAGGCACGCATTCCATAATAGCTGAAACGCTCCCACATTTCAGTGATAAACAAAACGTATAATCCTTTCGGATGACCGCTTGAAACTTGGTTGTTCTGATCGATAGTTTGACTCATTTTTGGTTGGTTTATTGAGTGGTTATTAATTTGAATCGGAAAAATATCATTTAAGATTGAAAAGGAAAAATTATTTCAGTTTACTTTCTCCACACTAGCACTTTCAACGCGTTGAATAGCTTGCTTATAAATTCTTCAGTAGAAACTCTGTCATTTTTGTAAACAATACCAAACGTGAATAGCCGCCATATATACCGTGATTTTTATTCGGAAAATAAAAGGTCTCGAACTGTTTGTTTTTATTGATGAGCGCATTGCTTAATTCCAACGAATTTTGAAAATGTACATTATCATCGCCGGTACCGTGCATCAATAATAAATGCCCTTTGTATTTATCGGCATAAGCTAAGCATGCTGTTTCTTCATAACCACTTTTATTGGTAGCCGGTGTACGCATGTATCGTTCTGTATAAATATTGTCATAAAAGCGCCAATCTGTTACAGGGGCAACTGCTATGGCACATTTAAACACATCAGCTCCTTTCAAAATACAATTGCTGGCCATAAATCCGCCATAACTCCAACCAAACATGCTGATGCGATCTTTATCCACCCAATTCCAAGTGCCGACAAATTTTGCCGCCTCAATTTGATCATCCGTTTCCAGCTTCCCTAAATTTAAATAAGTACATTGTTTAAAAGCAGCTCCACGATTGCCCGTACCTCTATTATCAACACAAACAACGGCATATCCTAATGAAGCCAAGTATTGATAATACAAGTAATTTGCTCCACCCCAACGGTCCTCTACTTGCGAATTACCAGGCCCTCCATAGCAAGTCATGAATACCGGATATTTCTTTTTCTTTTTCATAAAAAGCGGCTTAATCACATAACCAAAAAGTTCAGTGCTATCGGCTGTTTTAAAACTAAAGAAGCTAACCGGCGAAAGGTTTAATTGTCCTAACTTGGCCACTAAAGCAGTGTTATCTTCAAGCATACGTATCGACGTTCCACCATTATCCATTGCACACAAATGTGTAACCGGTGGTGTATTGCTTGATGAATAGGTTACAATGGCATAACGTAAATCAGGACTAAAAGAAGCATTGTAATTACCGGTTTTAACGGCTGTGTTCCAAAAGTAATACGGAGTCATTTGTCCGTCTTTCACACTCACAATCGCTTTTTCATAAGGCTTTTGACAGATTTGAAAATAAGCAGTGTGATTATCTTCTTGATACCCGTAGAATGAAGTTAATTGCGTTGTAAAGTTAGTCAGTTGCTGTTCTTGACAACGACCATTCACGACAGTTTCCAGATAAGCCTGCATCCATCCCGTTTTTTCACTCATCCAAATAAATGACTTTTTATCTTTTAAAAACACCGGACAATCACCTTTAGCTTCCACATCAACGTATTTATCACTGGTTTCGGTCAATACGGTTTGAATACTTTTCGTAGTTACATCTACTAACAACAAATTTAATTCGTTTTGCAAACGGTTCAACTTCTCGATACACAATACATTTGGATCTGCTGTCCATTTTAAACGTGGTATATAATAAGCTTGGGCATTTTCTTCCGGTTGATAGTTGTAAACTTTAGAACGCGCCTCTAATCCAAACACTTCAACAGTAACAACAGAATTGTCTTCACCGGCTTTTGGATATTTGTATTTTTCTTCCACCGGATAATTCCCGTTTTTATAAAAACTCAAACTAAACTCGTGAACCTTGGATTCATTAAAGCGATAATAAGCAAGGCGGCGACTGTCAGGACTCCAATAAAACGCACGATTAATTCCAAATTCTTCTTCATAAACCCAATCTGTAGCTCCATAAATAATTTCATTTCTTTTACCGTCAGTTGTAATTTGTACTTCAGTAATTTCATCAGCCAATAAATCCGCGTAATAAAGATTGTTATCGATAATATAAGCCAATTTCAAACCATCTGGAGAAAATTGTGCATAGCGTTGTTTTCCTTTAGTCGATAAGGCTTCCAGTTTTTTAGCATCTCTAAAAAAGATAAAGTTTTTCTCCATGGTTGAATGTCTGTAAATCGCTTCCATTTCAGTAGCCAATACAATGCGTTTACCATCATCACTAATTTCAAAACTCATTGGCACTATAGCTTTACTCGAGTCTTTAGGAATGAAGTCAGTCCCTTTCATTAAGGTATCTGTAACTTTACCGTTTGCAATAGCAATTAATACAATACACGGTTTACCATTAGCATCGGTAATTTGCTCGGCATAATGAGTTCCGTCGGCAGTCCATTGCAACCCACCTGCACTCTTGGCAGCATAGGTGCCGCTTTTCCAAATTGCTTCTAAATTTAATTGAGCTTTGGTAATTCCGGCAAATGCAAGTAAACAAACAAGTAAAAACAGCTTTTTCATAGTTCAGATTTTATTTTAGCGCAACATTTTATCGCTTAAAGAAAAGAAATATTCTTTCTTTTGCCAAAGATAATTGCAATTGAATATGCTGTAATAACCCAAACGGGGGTAGTGCACCGCTTTTAGGACGTAAATTTTACGTATGAATAAACTTTTAGCAATTTGAAACTGTTGTTGTAAATTATATCTTGAAATGAACTACATAACTGCTGATTATATCTTCGCCGCACAACAGCAATTTGTTTCCGGACAAGTGATTGCTGTTACGGATAAAGGACATATAGCCGCCTATTTGCCAATTGAAAACGTTGATCCGCTTTTGGTAAAAAAATACAGCGGTATGTTAATACCGGGGTTCATCAATTGTCATTGTCACCTGGAACTTTCCCACTTAAAAAATTTAATCCCTCAAAAAACCGGTTTCAGTGGATTTGTTCGAGCATTGCTTGCGAATCGTTGGAAAATAAGCTCAGAAGAACGTCAAATTGCATTGCAAGAGGCAGAACAAGAAATGATTTCTAATGGAATTGCTGCAGTTGGCGATATTTCAAATGAACACGTTACACTGCCTTTAAAATCCGCTGAAAATCTGTATTACCATACTTTTATTGAATGTATAGGAATGCAAGAAAAAGTAGTTCAGGAGAATTGGTTAAAAGAATTGGAAAAAATAAAAGCATTTCAGGAAATTAGAGCTGCCGGACCTGTACCTCATGCCGCATATAGTGTTTGTGATGGCTTATTCGAACAAGTAAAATCCTTTGCCGAACAAATGAGTTTACCGGTAAGCTTTCATAATCAAGAATCCGTTGATGAATTGAATTACTTCAAAAATAAAAGTGGCGGAATAAGCGAATTTTATAAAGAATTTCAATTCGACGACACCGATATTCTTGTGGATGGCCGAAATTCACTTCAAACCGTTTTGCATAAACTTCCAAAAACCACCAATTTATTATTGGTTCATAATACTACTGCCTCGCGTGCCGATTTTGAAGCAGCTTATGCTTACAATCCAAATTTGTATTTGTGTACTTGTCCGCAAGCTAATTTATACATCGAAAATCGTCTACCAGATTACAATGAATGGATACGACAAGCAGCACCAATTACCATTGGCACAGATAGTTTGGCATCCAATACCGGATTAAGTATCTGGCAAGAACTTTTAACCATTCATCAAGCCAATCCGGCTATTCCGTTAGCAACCTTGTTGAGCTGGGCTACTATTAACGGTGCACAATTTTTGGGAATTACTTCCAACTATGGTTCGTTGGCAATCGGAAAAAAACCGGGCATTATTCACCTGAAAAATGCTACCCCCACTAATTTTACTGAAGCCCAAATTGAGGTTTTATTCAGAGCAAGCACTTATTAATTCAATCGTTTACAAAGGAAATTCAGCTTAAGATGCGCTTTAATTCAGAAAATAAAATAAATTTGTAGCATCTTGCGTTATGGAATAGCCCTAATAGGCTTAAACGAATTTATTCAGTTGAAATTTAACTCTTTATATCGATCTGTAGCTACTTGCTTTATTGCGATAGGGTTATCTATGTTTGTTGCTCAAGTAAGTTGGGCCCAGAGCAAGTCTGCGGCAAAATCCAAAACAAGCAGCACCACTAAATCCGGCACGAGTAAATCCACTGCAAACAAAAAAAGCACTTCAACTAAATCCAATTCTGATCAAGCAGCTAATCAACCTAATGATGGGAAGTCAGCTCCTACACCGGTTAACAGCAAATTTAGCCTTTCCCGATTTTATCATGATGTAACTTGCCATTACAATTATTGGTACAATGCCAATATGAAAATGGATTTAGCGGTAGACCGGTTAAAAGAAGCAAATGCCGATGATTACACCAAAATATTACCGCTCTATGCTTATGATACCGAAGGTGGAAGCGGCTCAGTTGGACCTGATATGGATGAAGTGATAAAGAAAACATCGGTGGGTATACAATTACACGAGAAGTCGGTTTGGGTGCCTGATTGTTATTACCTCATGGCACGCGCTTATTACTTTAAAAAAGAATACAAAGACGCACAAGATGTTTTGCAATTCATTCAAACCAACTACAAAATAAAAAGTGTTAAAGGCGTAGCTGTTCCCGAAAAACGTTTTGCGCACAAATCCATCACCAATGAATCATTGTTGTGGTTGATTAAGAACTACATCATGCAAGGTAAGTACGAAGAAGCCGAAGCTATTACCAAGGATGTGGAAGCAAGAAAAGATTTTCCGGTGAAATTAAAAGATGAGTTAAAAATCTTACACACTTATGTTTTGATTCGCAAAGAAGAATATGCACAAGCCGTAATTCCATTAACCAATGCGATTACCTTAACTAAAAAGAAAGCTGACAAAACACGTTATACTTATATTTTAGCACAACTACACGAGTACAGCAAAAACAGCGGGGAAGCCATTAAAACGTATAAGCGCGTTTTAGCCATGAATCCTGAGTTCGTAATGGATTTTAATGCCCGTATGAAAATTGTAGAATTGTATGCTGCACAACCCAACTTACCGGTTAATGAAGTACGTTCCATTTTGTACGGAATGTTGAACGACAGCAAATACAGCGATTATAAAGATCAAGTGTATTTTAGATTGGCTGAATTAGAATTGAAACAAAAAAATGAAAAAGGAGCAATTTCATTTTTACGCCAATCCATAGCAGTAAGCACCACCAATGTGGAGCAAAAAGGCTTATCCAATAAGCGTTTGGCTGATATTTATTTTGGCAACCCCAAATACATTCTTGCTAAAAACCGTTATGACAGTGCATTTCAATATTTACCGGCAACACACCCCGAATACCCAATAGTGGCCGAACGTAAAGACGTATTGACGGAAGTGGTTGCTCGCATTCGAATCATTCAAAAAGAAGACAGTTTGCAAAAACTTGCAGCCATGAAACCTGCTGATTTGGAGAAAAAATTAATGCGCGATTTAGCTAAAAAACAAGCAAAAGCCTTGAATGATTCTTTAGATAAATTGTCGAATAATAAAGCCAATACCGATAACAATTTACAAGATAACAATGCCGGTGTTGCAGGTGGATTTTATTTTTACAACCAAGGCATAAAAGGCAGTGGATATAATGATTTCATAAAAAAATGGGGAAATCGCCCGTTGGCAGACGATTGGCGTAGAGCAAAGAAAAACCAAAAAGCAACTGCCCTTAATACGAATCCCGAAGGCGATAAAAACAATACCGATACAACATCTGAAAATAGCAGCACCGGAAAAAACAGCGAATTGGATAAATTAATGACTGATATTCCGCTGAGTGAAGGTAAATTAAGTGCTTCAAATGATAAGATTATTTTAGCTTATTTTGAATTAGCCAATTTGTATAAAGAGCGATTAAAAAATGATAAGAAAGCTATTGAAACTTTTGAAAAACTGATTCAACGCTATCCTAAAAACAAATACCTTCAAGAAAGTTACTACAACTTGTATTTGTTGTACGATAAGGTGAGTAATTATGCCTTATCTGAAAAATATAAAAATAAAATTCTTGATGAATTTCCGAACAGCGCTTTTGCAAAAGTGATCAAAAATCCAAATTTCATTAACGAACAGAACAAAAAGAAAAATGCCGTTAATGATTATTATGCAGCAACCTATGAGTTATACCAAGATGAAAAATATGCCGATGTAATAAAACGCGCTGATGATGCAACTGAACTTTATAAAGGCAGTCCGGTTTTACCAAAATTTCAATTACTAAAAGCATTGGCAATAGGCCATACACGCGATATTCAGGAGTTTACCGCTTCTTTAAATACGGTTATTACCAACAATCCGAACACTGATGTAAAAACCAAAGCGCAAGAAATATTAACTGCAATTACCGCTAAAGATAAAGGTAAGCCTACCGATTTTCATCCGGATACAAACAATACGAATTCCAATGCGAGCAATTCGAATCAGGAAGCTGAAAAACCTACCGGCTTGACGTATAATTATGAGCCGAATGCTCCACATTACTTCTTGATTGTATTTACAAAATTAAATCCGAAGAATGCCCAGGTAATGGGGAATGTTTCCAACTTCAACAGTAAAAACCACAGTTTAGATAACTTAAGTGTTGACCCGCAATTACTCACTACGGATATGCAGTTAGCCGTTGTTAAAACGTTCCCGAATGCAGATAAAGCATTTGAATTCATGGATGAAATTGATGAAGAAGAAAAAGCCATTTTTAAGGGAATGGGCAAAGATCAATACGCCACGATTATTATTTCACAAGCCAACTTTGCCTTATTACAAAAAGACGGTGATTTCGAGGCTTATCGTAGTTTCTTTGAAGAAAAATACCAAATGCCTTAATTCAGAAATCTAAGGCTTAGAATTTCATACTTCGGTTGAGTTTGTTTATTTTGCAGTTTCAAATTCAATTCAATTACATGAATAAGTTTTTCATTGCTGCCCTATTGCTGTTTATATCAACCACCTCAATGGTAAGTGCACAATGTCCGGCACTTTTTACATATACCACTAATTTAGCGGATATCCATTTTTACAACCAGTCCAACTCCGGTTATTCCAGTGCTTGGGATTTTGGTGACGGGTCTCCAATCGATACTGCCTTCTATCCCGGCATCCATCACTATGTTTCCGCAGGTGATTACATCGTTTGTTATACGCATTATAATGGTACGTGCAGCAGTACCTTTTGCGACACGGTGCACGTGTTAAAAACCGCTTGCGAGGCTAGTTTTAACAGTGTGCTAAATGGAAACATACTGCACGTGCAGAATCAATCCATTACCACAGCAATCAGCTACCATTGGGATTTAGGTGATGGCACCCTTTCCGATTCTTTTACAATTCCGGCTCATTTGTATACAGTAAAAGATACTTACTTGGTTTGTTTAACTGTAACCGATAGTTTTTGCACCAGCACCAATTGTGACACCTTATACATTACCAATACCGCCTGTGATGCTCATTTCCATACAAACATCGCCGATAATAAAGTCACATTTATTAATCAATCAATTGGAGACGCTTTTT
>JAHEYX010000319.1 GCA_023251415.1 Chitinophagales bacterium | reverse complement strand
AAGATGTTGGATAAAGACATCATCACTTTCTGTGGCTATCCGGGAGGTCAAAAAATAGCTAATCCAAAAGATTTATTAGCTAAACACCCTACCCGCATGATTGTAACAGCAGTGAAAGGAATGTTACCTAAAAATCGTATGGGTCGTGCAATGCATAAAAAACTTTTTGTTTATGCCGGTACCGAACATCCGCATAGCGCACAAAATCCTCAACCTTACACCATTAAAAAATAACATATCTCTATACAATGGAATTAATTATTACCGTAGGTCGTCGTAAAACATCAGTAGCTCGTGTTTTCCTTAAAAAAGGAAAAGGAGAGATTATGGTGAATGACAAAGCATTGAACACTTATTTTCCAATTCCTTATTTCCAACAAGCAGTTGTAAAACCGTTAACCGTAACGGAATTAGCTAACGAGTTTGATATTAAAGTGAATGTACAAGGTGGTGGTGTTAAAGGTCAAGCTGAAGCAACACAATTAGGAATTGCCCGTGCTTTAGTAAAATTCAATGCCGAATTGAAACCAATTTTACGCACGAATCGCTTGATGACACGTAACGCCGCTGAAGTTGAACGTAAAAAACCGGGCCGTCGTAAAGCTCGTCGTAGTACACAGTTCAGCAAACGTTAATCGTTTCTCAATTTTATATCTTATCCTTCAATTAAAAAGAATAATCAGTTTAATATAATGAACAGAATATCCCAACAAGAATTACTAGATGCAGGTGTTCACTTCGGTCACTTAAAGAAAAAATGGAACCCGAAAATGTTGCCTTACATCTTCATGGAACGTAAAGGTATCCATATCATCGACCTGGAAAAAACAGCCGATGCCTTGGAAGAAGCCGGTAATGCCATGAAAGCAATGGCAAAAAGTGGTCGCAAGATCATGTTCGTTGCTACTAAAAAACAAGCTAAAGAAATCGTATCTCAATGCGCTCAACGTGTAGGTATGCCTTACGTTACTGAACGTTGGTTGGGAGGTATGTTAACTAACTTTGCTACCATCCGCAAAAGCATCAAAAAAATGCAAAGCATTGAAAAAATGTTGGCTGACGGTACTTTAGAAAACATCACCAAAAAAGAAAAATTGATGATGAGTCGCGATCGCGATAAAATGGAGAAAGTATTAGGCGGTATCGCTAATATGAATCGTTTACCTTCTGCTATTTTCTTAGTAGATATCGGACACGAACATATTGCTTTGGCTGAAGCTGATCGTTTAAACATCACTACATTCGGTATGGTTGATACCAACTGTGATCCGAATAAAGTGGATTATGCTATCCCTTCAAATGATGACGCTACTAAATCAATTACTGCTATCACTACTTATTTGATGAATGCAGTTTTAGAAGGTATCGAAGAACGTAAAAACGAACGCGTTGACGAAGCTGAAGAAGCTCAAGATGGCGACGAAAATAATGAAAATGCAGATGGTACTGCAGTTGCCGGTGCAGAAGATGCTGATGGCGAAAAAGGCAAACGTAAGCGTATCAACGCCGGTGAACGTATGCGCAAACCTGCTCACAAAGTAGGTGGCGATCGTAAACCACGCTAATTCAGCTTATTTTCATAAATGATCCTTAGAAAAAGTCATAGTTGGTGCAAACTTTCTATGACTTTTTTCAAAAATAAACGAATCAATAAAAATTAATTTAATAAAAAATCAATACAATGATAACAGCAGCAGAAATTAACAAATTGAGAATGCAAACCGGTGCAGGAATGATGGATTGTAAAAAAGCACTCGAATCTTCAAATGGTGATTTTGACGGCGCAATCGATTACTTGCGTAAAAAAGGTCAAAAAGTTGCCGCACTTCGTAACGAACGTGAAGCTAAAGAAGGTGCCGTTATTGCACTTACTTCAGCCGATAATAAAAAAGGTATCGTAGTTTGTCTTAACTGCGAAACAGACTTCGTTGCTAAAAACGAAAACTTCGTACAATTCGCTACATCAATCGCTACTATCGCTTTGGAACAATTTCCGGCTACAATGGACGATTTGTTAAACTGTACTTTAGACGGTTTAACCATCGCTGACCGTATCACCGAACAAGTGGGTAAAATCGGCGAAAAAATTTCGTTGAGCAAATACGAACGCGTTGAAAATGAAATGGTAGTTCCTTACATCCACATGGGAAATAAATTAGGTGTTTTGGTTGCCATGAACTTAAATAAAGGCGAAGAATCTATTAACGTGGGTAAAGACTTAGCTATGCAAATTGCAGCTATGAACCCTGTTGCCGTTGATGCCAGTGAAGTTAGTCAAGAAATTATCGATCGCGAAATGGCTATCGCTAAAGAAAAAGCAATCGCTGAAGGTAAACCGGAAGCAATGATTGAAAAAATCGCGCAAGGTACCGTTCAAAAATTCTTTAAAGAAAGCACTTTGGTCAACCAAGCTTTCGTAAAAGATAACAGTAAAACAGTTGGCGATTTCTTGAAAACAGTTGATAAAGATTTGAAAGTAACTTTATTCAAACGCGTTACACTTAACTAATTTCGAGCTTAGCATTTTTAATGTGCTACTAACGACTTATGATCAATCAAAGCCTGCTTAATTGCAGGCTTTATTGTTTCTGTACATTGTGCAAGTAATTCTAAAGCCGTCGGAAAAGGCATCGGCTTGTTCTTCAACTTCTTTTTCGTTTCTTCACTACACGCTTCCACATCCCCTTTAATTAGTGTAAACCAATTTTCAAAAAGCGCATCCGACTTAGCCGGGATGGTCTGTATTAGCTGCTTCGTGTGCAAATTGAAATACGCTATATCAACCAATATACTCGCAGATTTCAGTTGATGGGTTTCCTTCACCTGACAACTGATCTTTTTTATTTTAGGACGTTTAATATCATTGCCTAAGCTGTCTTTTTTTACATTGCCTTTGCTGTCCAATACATACTCCCATCCATCTTGCACCTCCTTTGTTTCAGTAAATTCACGCGCATTATTTTGCTCCGGACTAACCACAAATTGCTTAATCTGAGCCACTATTTCATAATCATAAGTTACTTGTTCTTGCTGAGTAGAATTATATTGTACCCACTCACCGTTTAAATTCTGAACTGCCATTCTTAATAAGTCTTGTTCAAATGTTGATGGAAACTGTTCAGTACTGCTATTGCGCATTCGAACCAATACATAATTAGTGCCTTGTGCTTTTGCTTGCTTTAAAAGGGCTGGTACATCAGTGTATTGATTCGGATAATTGTTTACTTGCAATAAATTAGCATAAGCGGTGCGCGCCTCCTGCTTACCACCTTGTTTCAGTAAGGTCGTAGCTGTGGTATAATAATAAGCTGCAGCTTTGTTGCCGGAATTGATTAACTGCTCGTTAACATCAATCAGTTTGATGTTGGTATTGCGGTTTAAAGTAGCTAAATGCAATGGCAATAAGGGTCTTATCAAATCCTGCCGTTGTTTTATTGTTTTGTAAATTTGATTGATTTCTACCCAATTATTGGCTGAATTTTCTTTGCGTAAATAATCGATACGATTTAAATCCTGTTGCTGTGCGCCTAAATAAGCACGTTCCAATAAAATAATATTTTCTTCTTTACTGGGGTTACGACTCAATTTGCGACACAACTTCACAATTGCGGTATCATAATCGCCACTCAAAATCAATTTACGAGGCGTATTACAAGCCATGGCCACCAGTAGCGTAAAAACTAAAAACAACTTTATTTTCATAAACCGATTTTTAAAGGTTACTGCTTT
>JAHEYX010000318.1 GCA_023251415.1 Chitinophagales bacterium | reverse complement strand
ATTTCCTGCCAATATCTCTTCGTGATAATATTGTGCTAACGGAAATACATCCTCCCATTCGTGCAAGAAAAACTGCATGTTTCCGGGCATACGTGGATCCAAATCCAACATGTCATAAAGCTTACCGTCGACTAACATAGCCAAACGATCTTCGCCATCATTTAAATAAGATACTAGTTTCATGGTTAATCAATTTAATCAAGATTTGTTTAGTGTATGCCAAGCCATAATTCCACCTTCCAGGTTACGAACATTAGTAAAACCGGCTTGTACTAATAAAGATTGAGCTACCCCACTTCTTCCACCACTTTTACATTGCATAATTATTTCTTGGTTTTTAAGTGTTTCCCAATCTGCAATATGAGCAGGTACAGTACTTAATGGGATATTCACGGCTCCCGGAATATTCGATTCTTCGTATTCATAGGGCTCACGAACATCAAATAAATTTAATTTTTCACCATTGTCAATGCGTTCTTTTAATTCTTGAACAGAAATGTTTGCCATGCTATTGATTTTAATTTTTATAAAAAGATTTTGCTTGGGTTTGATAATCAGCAGTGGTGTAGCGCACATAATAAAGCCCTGCACTCAAGTGTTGTAAATTTATTTCGTACGAACCAATACCGATTTGACTATAGTTACACGATTGTATACGACCAAGTGCATCGATAACTTCTAAGTTAAGTAGAGCACTTGCTTTATTCGTTTTAATAAATAACTGATGGCTTGCCGGATTTGGGTAAACATCGCTTTTTGATGTACCATTTGCTGCGGTAATAGCGGTGGAAGTTTCTTCCAAACAAGCACTGCCAAATTGAGGGCGTATCATTACTGAACCAATCTGTGTGGAATTAGTCCATCCCAAGCCGGTATTGTAAAATAAATTTTGATGAAAATCGGAATTGGCATCGAAACCTACATTCAAAACATCTGCTTGCAATTGTTCCCAACCAACATAAAAGGTTCCGGCAGGCAAAACTAAAGCTGTATCCAGTTTGTAGGTGGTGAATCCGTTGATAGAATCATAATAGGCATCGATATAAACCGGCTTTAGGAAGTTTTTCGTGTATAACACAACATCATTGGTACCGCCCGATAAATCGATTGATTGCCACACTTTAAGGTTAAATAACTTATTGCTGTTATCCGTAACAATATGTGCCCAATGAAATTTAATAGCACGTAAGGTGTCGGGCTGGTTTAAAGAAAATTGCACAGCTAAAGTTGATGAATTGCCTTCAAGTCCGTAAGCCCACTCGGCAGTACCATCATCATAAGCAAAAACATTTCTAAATTCCTGTTTGTAAACCAATGTGTCATTATTGGTATACTCAGGCGCCCCTGAATTAAAATAACATTTATTGGCAATGATATGCCGGCAATTATTGTCAACTCCTGCAGTGGTTGGAACAGTATAATTTGTAGAATCAACCGGTGTTGGAACTGCATACGCATTAGCATTAACAGCGATTGAAGGCCCGATGAATGATTTGATTGGAGTTCCACTTATTGCGTCGTAAGCAACCATACCGTAAGCAGTATTACGCGGTACAGCCCAATTATTATAAATTGGAGTGGTAATACTGGTATTCCATTCATTGGAAGGATTGGCTTGAAATTGATTCCATGGCATTTGATTATAATGCTTCAACACGCGTGAAGGTGGATAAACAAACGCTTCGTCGCTAACAACACCATCTAAATAATTCCGATTTTGGTCTAACTTAAGATAATCCAAATGCCAATGATCATTATTGCCATAGGTAGCTATATTTCTGAAGCGGAATTGAAAGGCACTGTGATAAAAATCGGAATTGTAAAGCCCCAATAAAACTTCCGTGAATTGTGATGCATTAGCCGGTGTTGCAGCATAGCCATCCATTCCCCATTGAAACACCCAATTGCCATTCACATCCAAAAATTCAAGTATTAACGAATCCCCAACATCAGGATAATCGCCAAGTCCCATAGGTTCATAGAAAAAACTTAAATAAACGGAATCAGCCGGTGAAAAAATATGCAAGTCGATAATCGCTGAAGTTAACGTATCGGCAGGGCCAACAGCATTCGGAACATAGCTATACGGTTGTCCTCCGGCGGTTAGACCATCCAAAGTAGCCACACCAAACGAAGGCGGGTTAAGCGGTAAGGTCATGTTAATCCATGCATTCTTATCCACCCAACGAGCACTATTAGGCATTTGTTGCTCGACAGGATAGGTATGGTTTTGAGAAAAATCTTCAAAAAAGGGTAATGATAGTAGCTTTTGAGCTGTATTTGCTGATTGAACTGCAACAGTAACGGTAGTTTGCGGATGAAAGTGATAATTTAACAGGTGTTCCTGAGCAGATGAATCAAAAACGGTCAAGAGAATTGCAGTAATTGTACCTATTAAGCAGCTACAAGAGCGAGTAAAAATAAAAGGATTCATAAGTTTTTATTTATTCGGCCCTTGTTTCAGCGAATCGATGGGGATTTGGTGCATATCGAGTTTGGCATCATCATTTGTCAACCAAATATCAATCGATTCACCAATATGAATTTTATTTACTTCACCTAATTCATTAAACTCGGACGGAGATTGCTTATAAATGAACGCCAAAGACGAATCATTTATTGGATTATCCCACATAATTCCGCTAAAACTGAGTTTATTTTCTTTCAGCACAATCATAGCATCTTCTTTTGAAAGAGAAATGAGGTTTGGTACAGGTATTTCATCGCTCCCTACCCCATTAGCTATTACCAAATCAATATAGCTTCCTTTTCGAATTTTAGAACCCGGCTCTATGGTTTTACCATTAAAAATCATTTCCAATACAGCATTGTTGGCGTAATCCGGTTTATAGATAATACGGCCCATGTTTAAACCGTAACTTTTCAAAATCAAAATAGCCTGACGAAGTGAAGCATCTTTTACATTCGGCATTTTAATAGCCGGTGGACAAAATACTTGCACCGAAACATAAATTTTTCTGCCTGGTTTAACCGGTGTATTAGGTTTAGGATCTTGTTCGAGAATCATTCCCGGTTTTTTACCTAACACAAAAGTAGAATCCATAATCATAAGCTCTAAATCACGATCATCAATTAATGCACGAGCTTTATCTAAGGGTAAGCCTTTAACCACCGGAACGTTTATTGAAGCGCCATGTTTAGTTATTATACCTAAACACATGGCCCAAATCCAAATTAGAAGTGAAGTCGCTACAACGGCTATTCCTAATTGTTTGAGAAACAGTTTTGAGAATATGAAATCTTTTAAATTGATAGCTTTAAAATTTAGGTAGCAAAGTAAAAAAAAATCCTTCGGATGCCCTTACTTTTTGAAGAATAAATAAAAAAGGCAGTTGTTTTTTACAACTGCCTTTTTTAAATCATTATTTTTCGAAGCGGAGTTCTTGAATAAAATAGCGCCCTCCTTTTTGTTTGGTGTAATAATATACGCGAATTGCTCCAAGTGAACAATTTAATATACCGGTACCGTACATCGAACCATCAGGTGAATTTCCTTGGTGATTAAGTTTAAAACTGCTGGGATTTACTTTGTTAAAAAAATCACGAACAACCACCTCGGCTTGAGCACGACTGTAATTCGATTCTTTGTCCAAAATGGTTACCTCTAAACTATTATCGAAAGAAGCCGCTAAGCTAGCTGCATCATGAGCATTTAAACTTGCTGCAACCTGCTCAATTATACCGGCAAAAGAAGCCGGATTGGTTGATTTTGCAAAATTTA